>JAAHHL010000466.1 GCA_010672185.1 Caldora sp. SIO3E6
GAAACACTACCTCCTACCTCCTTCCAATGAACCTTGGTGCCTTCTTTCCTTCTACCTTCTTTCCTCCTTTCTCCTCCCTCGCCTCCTGCCTCCTGCCTCCTGCCTCCTGCCTCGTGTTTCTTGAAAGCCCCCCAACGGGCGGCGCACCACCCCCTATGAATGGAAGAAACACTTCTTCATAATTATCACGATTTTACAAGGGTTTGAGCCTGTGTTTCTTCAGAGCTAGCGGCAAATTTGTTAGATTTTGAATTAGCTACTAGCCTCCCTAATCTAGAACTGAGAGTTACTCCCCAACAAGAAATTGCTGCAATTAGCGCCAGTGGTTGTCCTTTGGCAACCGTCAATTTAGTAGGCAGCAGTTATGAAGAAATACATAAACAAGCAAATAGCCTACGAAGGCAGCTGTTAAAACAGCCAGAATTTTTCCCTTGGAGGTGAGTCTTTACTAGTAGATGGTTTTCGTGTTGCTCAAGACTTTCGCCAAGATTATCCTCACTATTTTCAACTATTGCTAGAAACTCCTGTACATTTTTGCTTGATTGATCACCATCATCAATATCATTTTTGTAACACTGCTCCTATAGTAGAATGCGACCGAGATGGTAAGTTAACAACAGTACGCTTTAGCAAAAGAAACTGTAGACCTCATTTACCCTTTGAGAAATTAGAAGATTTCTACCAAGCGCATCATGCTTTTTTCCGCTATCTTAAAAAAGCTGACTATCAGTATCAGTTTAAGCTAAAAGACCATAACTGCCTCCTCTTCCAAAACTTTAGAATCCTCCACGGCAGAACAGGTTTCGACCCTGCAACAGGAAGCAGAAAGCTCAATTCAGGTTATGTAGACTGGAATTTCTTGGTCGGTAGGCTCAATTTTAAAAACCAATAATTGTCGTTAACTACATCAAAAAATGAAAATTGCTTATATCAAACCCAGTTTTCTCAACGAAAAAAGAGTTGGTTTATTGCCCAAACATCTTCCCTACTGTAGTCCAGAAGATGAACGCAGATTTGAACAAGGCTATGGGGAAGCTTTAGGCATTCCCGATGAAGCCTACGGAGCAGGAGGCGGTTATTTAAGGGAAAACCTCTTTGCTTGGGCAGATGTAATTTACCGACTTTGATCGCCAACATCCTTACCTGGAAGAACCAGAAATTCGCGATCGCCTGAAATTCTAAATTCTAAATTCTAAATTCTTTTTATGTCCCAAACCAATTTTGAGATTCGACTACCAGAGGAATTTGGCACTTTCGCGCTCAACTTGCGTAAGAAGTGATGCAAGTCTGTCATGATGGAAAACATGGTCACCCAGATAATTGGTGTCCTGCAAAGTCCATAACGCTTGGATAAGGCTAACTAAACTTATTAATGAGCATCACGACTTCTGTGCTGGCAGATTTGCTGCAAGCTATGCCCCAACTGAGGCAACAAGTGTATTTTAAGGTTTCTTTGACTGCCCTCTCCCATGCAATGGAAGATCAAGTTTTGGCAGGCTCAGATCAGCCTTTGGTAATTGCTAGTTTTCAAAGAGAGCACTTCTACCGCACTGAGGCAAACAGATATCGACGTATTGCTGAACAGACTTCTCAAGTTTATGTACTAGCAGCACCAGAGGCAGAATTCAAGAATAGCTCGGAATATTACGAAACTGTAGCATTTGAGAGGGCAGATGCTCTCAGTCAAGAATGGCATTTAGTTGTGATTGGGCGAAATTATGCTAACTGCTTAGTTTGTAGGGAAAAATCTACAACTGTACCCAAGTTAATCGATCAAGAAATTGACTCCTCCCGCCGCTTTGAGGGAATCTGGACTTTTGATCGTGATGTCAGCAATCTAGCTGCCAAAATCCTCCTAGATCGTATCGAGGTTTATCGACCTGAGTTAGCTGGTAAGATTGCTGAGGCAAAATCTCAGTATTTAGAAGATTCAGTAGCAGCTGATAGTGGATTAACTCAAAATTCTGCCAATTCTGACGCTTTTGTTCAGCGTTTGGCGACTTACTTACAAGCAGGTCAGTACAAATTGCTCAAAGCATATCGTTCGCTTTCTACTCAAGAACAGAAAGAGCGCCTAGTCAACTCTATCACTGATGCTATTCGGCGATCGCTCGACCCTGAGGAAATTCTTGAAATTGCTGTGCAAGAATTAGGGCAGGCTATTGGAGCTTGTCGATGTGTAATTTACCGTTGTAAAGCAACAGATGCCACCGCTGTCATCAGCCATGAGTTTTTACGCTCAAGGGGTAAAGGAGAAAAATCCCTTGTCCCCACCCTAGGACAAACTTGGCCATTACAAGATAATTGTCTGTTTCAAGAGGTTGCAAAGCGTCTAGAACCAATTTATGTAGAGGATGCTCAAAAAGACCTCCGCATTAACCCGACAAAGGAATTAGCCGATGGTAATTCTGAAAATACAGTACTAAATAATCCACTGGTCAAAGGTAACTCACCATCGACAACCTTGAAAAATTTGGTGAAAAAATTTTCGATTCGCTCTTGGTTGAAAGTACCAGTAATTTACCAGGAACAGCTATTGGGCATGTTGGATTTGCACCATTGCGGCTCTAAGCCTTATCACTGGGAAAAAGATGAGCTGGCAATGGTGAAAGCGATCGCCACTCAAGTCGGCGTTGCTCTAATTCAAGCTGAAGCCTACGCTAACCTAGAAGAACTTAACCAACAGTTAGCAGCCCTTGATCGTACTCGCAGCAACTTAGTAGCAATCACCGGTCACGAATTACGCACTCCCCTATCCACCATTCAGGTTTGCTTGGAAAGTATGGCAACGGAGCCAGACATGTCTCCCGAGTTGCGCCAGGTAATGCTCGATACTGCCCTAGCTGATTCTGAAAGGATGCGCAAATTAGTTCAAGACTTCCTCACTCTATCCCGTTTAGAAAGTGGTCGTGTGGAATGGAACCTAGAACCCCTATCTCTCAAGGAATGTATCTACCTAGCCATGAGTCATATCTGTGCTCATCGGTTAGAGGAGGAGCGACCAAAAATTACGACTAAAGTGTCAGATAATCTTCCCCTAGTACAAGCTGACGGTGAGTGGTTGGTAGAAGCCCTAGCTAAGCTTTTGGATAATGCCTGCAAATTTACCGATCCTCAAGGACAAGTAATGATTGAGACCAAAAGTCAGGATGATTCTATGTTAGAAGTAATTGTCTCCGATACTGGCAGGGGTATTGAACCCAACCGCCTCAACGATATCTTTGAGCGTTTTTATCAGGAAGAAGGTGCTCTGCGAAGAACTACTGGTGGTACTGGTCTGGGCTTGGCAATTTGTCGCCTAATTGTCAAGGGGTGGGGGGGCGAAATTTGGGCAGATTCAACAGGCAAAGACCAAGGCTCTCAGTTTCACTTCACAGTACCAATTGTCAAAACACTCCCAGAATCAAAACCCTCCACCGCTAAAGGCCAAAGAGTTACCAAGGACAAAAAGTACTCCAAGGTCAAAGGGAAAAAGTAAATACTTTGTCATTTGTTATTTGTTATTTGTTATTTGTCTTTTGTACCAATGACGGGTCAAGGGAGCTGGGGGAGCTGAGGAAGAGGAATACCATTTTTCTGACCCCTTAGTCTTTCTAGGGCTTGCTTCAGGAAGTGTGGAAGCTATACCAGACAGAGATTTCAAGCATTTTTTTTCAGAAAAAGTGCAAGATTTTTGTATCGAGGGGCTCAAAAACCTTGCACCATCGTAGGGGAAAACCTGGTTACATTCCAAATGTGAGAGGTTAAAATCACCGGTAGTAACGCCAGCCTAAATTGCCCGAAATCCTTATGCAGCAAGCTATAATGAACTCTTAACTTATTACTTATTACTTATTACTTATTACTTTAAAACCCGCGTCAATCGACTTATTCAGCAAGCCCTTTCTATATATAGGGTCTTTTTTAGCGCCCAAACACCACATATGGGAGTTGACAAAATGCGCGACCCTTTAACTTGTCAGCAATGACTAATGACCAATGACCAATGACCAATGACTAATGACCAATGACCAATGACCAACTGTTACAGTTCTTGACAGAGTAGCTGGACATGTACAACCTCAATGATAGCATTCCCTAAAATGCTCTAATTTTTGAGAGAGAACACTATGGCAGAAGAAACTCTTACCGGTCAACCCCCCATCTTTGGTGGGAGTACTGGTGGATTACTGACCAAGGCTGAAGTAGAAGAGAAATACGCAATTACCTGGAGTAGCACTAAACAGCAAGTATTTGAAATGCCTACTGGTGGTGCTGCAATAATGAACCAAGGTGACAACTTGCTCTATTTAGCTCGTAAAGAGCAGTGTCTGGCCTTGGGCACCCAATTGCGTACTTTTAAGCCCAGGATCGAAGACTACAAGATTTACCGGGTTTTTCCTAACGGTGACACCGAGTATCTACATCCAAAAGATGGCGTCTTCCCAGAGAAAGTTAACGAAGGGCGTGAATTTGCAGGAAAAGTAGACCGCAAGATTGGCGACAATCCCCAACCATGTACCGTGAAATTCAGCGGTAAAGAAACTTTTGAAGTCTAGGGTATGGTCAGTGCTCAGTAGTCAGTGTTCAGTAGTTAATAGACTGCTGATTACTGATTGCTGGCAATTATCGAGAAAAAATCATGATTTTCCCAGATTTATCTCAGTTTTCAACCCTAGCTCAACAGGGTAATTTTGTGCCAGTTTACCAAGAGTTGGTCGCTGACTTAGAAACACCGGTGTCTGCTTGGTATAAAGTTTGTGCTGGTCAGCCTTACAGTTTTCTGCTGGAATCAGTAGAAGGAGGAGAGAATCTGGGACGTTACAGTTTACTAGGCTGTGACCCTCTCTGGGTGCTAGAAGCTAGGGGAAACTGCACGACTCAGAAACATCGAGATGGCTCAACCAGAGTGTTGGAAGGAGATTCTTTCGAGATCTTAGCCAATTGTCTGAAACCATACCAAGCGGTCAAGTTACCCCAACTGCCACCAGGGATTGGTGGTTTATTTGGTTTCTGGGGTTATGAATTGATTCGCTGGATAGAACCCCGTGTACCGGTTTACCCAACAACTGAGAAAGACTTACCTGATGGATTGTGGATGCAGGTAGACAACTTGATTATTTTTGATCAGGTGAAGCGCAAAATTTGGGCGATCGCTTATGCTGATTTACGGGATAGTGAAGTTGATTTACGAAAAGCTTACCAACAAGCTTGCGATCGCTTACAAACATTGGTCAACAAACTTCAGTTGCCCCTATCAGGGGAAAATACGGTATTACAATGGACACCTCCAGATAGTGCCATTCAGGAGTTGCCTTATACCAGTAATACTGAAGCCTCCCAATTTTGCACTAATGTCCAGATAGCCAAAGATTATATTGAAGCCGGAGATATTTTTCAGGTAGTTCTGTCTCAGCGCCTCTCGACAGAGTACAGCGGTGAACCCTTTGCTCTTTATCGTTCCCTGCGTCTGATTAATCCCTCCCCTTACATGGTGTATTTTAAATTTGGCGATTGGCAAATCATCGGTTCTAGCCCAGAAGTGATGGTTAAGGCAACTGCATTACCGGATGGAGGGATTCAGGCAACTCTACGGCCAATTGCCGGAACTCGACCCCGAGGTAAGACCCCGCAAGAGGATGATGCTTTGGCAAAGGAGTTGCTTCATGACCCCAAGGAAGTTGCTGAACACGTTATGCTGGTGGATCTTGGTCGCAATGATTTAGGCCGTGTCTGCCAAAGTGGTACGGTAAGAGTAGATCAACTAATGGTGATTGAGCGCTACTCCCACGTTATGCATATTGTCAGCAATGTAGTTGGCAAACTTGCCCCTAAGAAAAATGCTTGGGATTTAATTAAAGCTTGTTTCCCTGCTGGCACAGTCAGTGGAGCCCCCAAGATTCGGGCAATGGAAATTATTCACGAACTAGAGCCAGAACGTCGAGGTCCTTACTCAGGAGTATATGGCTACTACGACTTTGAGGGTCAACTCAATAGTGCGTTCACAACAATAGTTTGCCGGGTTCATTTGTTGATGGCACCTTTACCAAAGGCGAATTTTATCAACTTGTCCCTAAAT
>JAAHHL010000467.1:0-2017 GCA_010672185.1 Caldora sp. SIO3E6
GGCAGGAGGCAGGAGGCAGGAGGCAGGAGGCAGGAGGCAGAAGGCAGGAGGCAGGAGGCAGAAGGCAGGAGGCAGGAGGCAGGAGGCAGGAGGCAGGAGGCAGGAGGCAGAACCCACCCCTAACCCCTCCTTGGAGGGGAACCGGAGGCAGTCCCGATGAAAAAATTTTTTTCACCACCATGCATGAAAATCTCTCTCGACCCGTCCGGTGCGTCTCCGCGTCCGGTGCGTCTCTTTCAAGTCAGGAGGTCTGTTGAGTAAGAGACGATCTGTCTAAGGTAAAATAATTGCTTAACTAAACAATAGATAAAGTATTAGATGAAGTCCTACCTGGCTGCGGCAATTCAAATGACTAGTTTGTCAGATCTAGACAAAAACTTGGTTGAAGCGGAAGCACTAATAGATCTTGCAGTCCGTCAGGGTGCAGAACTTGTTAGTTTACCAGAGAATTTCTCCTTTATGGGTGTAGAGGAAGATAAGATTGCTCAGGCTCAGACAATTGCCCAAGCAAGTGAGAAATTTCTCAAAACTATGGCACAGCGTTTTCAAATAACCATTCTTGGTGGTGGCTTCCCTGTACCTGTAAC
Source organism: Caldora sp. SIO3E6 (assembly GCA_010672185.1). GTDB lineage: Bacteria > Cyanobacteriota > Cyanobacteriia > Cyanobacteriales > Coleofasciculaceae > Caldora. The sequence continues at coordinate 588 of JAAHHL010000467.1, forward strand.
TGAAGACAAAGTCTATAACACGGCTTTACTCATCGCTCCCGACGGTGCAGAACTTGCCCGTTACCATAAAGTGCATCTATTTGATGTGAATTTACCTGATGGTAACACCTATCGAGAATCCAGCACAGTTATGTCTGGTACTGAATTACCGACGGTTTACTCATCTGAAGAGCTGGGTAACTTGGGACTTTCGGTGTGTTACGATGTTCGTTTCCCAGAGCTTTACCGACACTTGTCTCATCAAGGTGCTGAAATTTTATTTGTTCCTGCTGCCTTCACTGCCTACACTGGTAAAGACCACTGGCAAGTACTGCTCCAAGCCAGAGCAATTGAAAATACCTGCTATGTCATTGCACCGGCACAAACGGGGCGTCACTATGCCATGCGCCAAACCCACGGTCACGCTATGATTGTTGATCCCTGGGGCACTATCTTAGCTGATGCTTCTGATACACCAGGAGTGGCAATTGCAGAAATTAACCCGGCTCGTCTACAGCAAGTTCGTCGCCAAATGCCTTCCTTACAAAATCGGGTTTTTGTTTGAGATTGTTGTTTGTTGTTTGTTGTTTGTCATTGGTCATTGGTCATTGGTCATTTATTGACGATTTTGCCTTAAGTTGTCACCAATGGGTGTTAGGTGTTAGGTTTTTTACTTATCAATAGTCTACTTTTATAGGACGGTTGCTCATGATTCCTTTACTTTAATACAACATCTTTGTTGATTTGTTTTGGTGGTAACCTAATATCAAGTTCGGATAATCACTTATAATTCCCTTCTCCCTTGCAACTTTCTTTCCTTCCTTCTGCCCTCTGCCTTCTGCCCTCTGCCTTGTTGTAGCCAAAGTGTAAGTATTCAACCGAACTTGATATAACACCTAACCTTTAAGAACTAACGCCTTGTTTGACAACGTCTGTAAATTCCTTGCCGAGCAATTCTCCCTCGACTTTACCCGTTGGTTGCTGGGAAAACCGATTACCTTGACTCAGTTAAGTCCCACAGAACTTTCCCTTGAGCCGATCCGTGCTGATTCCTTGATTCTGCTACAGTCGGAAAATATGGTGCTTCATCTGGAGTTCCAGACTCAACCGAAGCCAGATATTCCTTTTCGGATGATGGATTATCGCTTGCGGGTTTACCGTCGCTTCCCGGAAAAAGCGATGCGGCAAGTGGTGATTTATCTGTGTCAAACCGACTCTCCACTGGTAAAACAGAATACATTCACTATTCCCGGAACTCGTCATAAGTTTGAAGTGATACGGTTGTGGGAGCAGCCGACGAAGGCGTTTTTAGGCTCTCCAGGATTGTTGCCTTTTGCCGCACTGAGCAAAACCAGCGATCGCTTTCAAACACTGCAACAAACTGCTCAGTTGATTGACGGCATTGCCAATCAACAGGTACAGAGTAATGTAGCAGCATCAACAGCGATTAT
>JAAHHL010000467.1:2027-6017 GCA_010672185.1 Caldora sp. SIO3E6
TGTTGCCTTTTGCCGCACTGAGCAAAACCAGCGATCGCTTTCAAACACTGCAACAAACTGCTCAGTTGATTGACGGCATTGCCAATCAACAGGTACAGAGTAATGTAGCAGCATCAACAGCGATTATCGCTGGTTTAGTATTGGAGAAAGAGCTGATTAACAAATTATTACGGAGGGACATTATGCGAGAATCAGTAATCTATCAAGAAATGGAACAAGAAATTCAGCAAAAAGTTCAGCAGAAAATTCGTCAAGAAGTTCGTCAAGAAGTTCGTCAAGAGGTACTAGCCGAAGGCGAACAACGAGGCATTCAGCGAGAACAAGAACTGATCCTGCGGCTGCTCACCCGTCGGTTGGGCAATTTGACTCCGGAGTTAACTGAGCAGGTGCAGAGACTGCCGATTGAACAGTTGGAAGCTTTAGGGGAAGCACTGCTTGACTTCCATGAACTTGAGGAATTAGTTGCTTGGTTGGAACAGTACAGTTAATTAGGTGTTAGATGTTAGGTTTTAGGTTTTAGGAATTTTCAAGCTGAAAGCTGAAAGCTGAGGTGCTGAAAGCTAAAAACTGATAGCTAATGCAGCGCGGCAGACTCTAAGTAACCAGGAGAGAGAGCGATAGAATCCTTACTCTATAAGCATTCTTAATTCTTAATTCTTAATTCCGCATAGCGGCACTAGGGTAACCAGCGAGGCTTAAAGCCTGGTAGCAGCCTTTCTGGTTGTAGTTGAATTGGGGTTTGGGAGGAAGTGGAATCAACTACAGGTAATAACCAAAGCACAGCATCAGCGATCGCTTGTCCTTCATCTGACCTTAAATTATTATTGGCGGAGGGGGTGGTGCTAACTATCTGATCAAACAGTAAGGCTAAACCGTCTGAGGATAAACTGACTTTAATATCCCTCTGTTCAGGTAAAACTACCAACGGCTTGACTGGTGACTCCCCGTTATTTTTGGCAGCTTCCAGAGCAACGGCAGCGATAAATGGTTCTTCTACGTATTCTTCCCCTTCAATCAATTGGGTGAGTAAACAGTAGAGAATTTCCTTATTCGGGTTAAAATCGCAACTGTTGATTGAACCAGTCGTGCGCAGCAATTCTGTTTCATCCCCTTGGTTAGTTACCAAAAATAGCGATCGCGTGTAGTCCGCGTTAAACTTGACCATGGTTGCGGCGGAACCATCCCTAGCAAAGCTCAAAACTATGCCAAATTTAGGCAGAAAATCTAGAGGCTTGGCTGCCGGTGTCAAAGGTAAAATTGCCACTCCTTGCCCCTGAGCAACAGCAATGGAGTTACTATCAGGGGTAATCAAAAAATCCCCTCCAGGCTCATTTTCCAAGGGTCGTGGTTTCGCCTCAGGCTGTATAATCCACAGACCAAAGTCCGCAGGATTTTGTCGGTTCACTCGTTGGACAATAATTGTCTTCCCATCATTAGACAAGTCAAACTTTAGATTTTGGTAGTCTTGATTATCCAAAATCCGATTAATCTTACCTGCGGGTTCTAGTTTGGACTTTTTAGTTGGAGATTGAAAAGATATGCCCGTAGTTACATTATAAAGCTCATCTGCCAGTAAGCCTCTACTTTGACTCAAAGGATCAGTGGCAGAAAACAAAATCTGCTCCCCATCTGGATAGATCTTAAAATCCGTAACCAACAAATCTTGGGGTGTCAGGGTCGTTTTTTGTTGTTGAGTCAGATTGTAGAGAATTAATTTTCCTTCCTCTGCCCCTGCTACACCAATGTAGGCAAAAATGCGATCGCGAGTGCGGAAGACGGCTTTGAATGGCTCTATCTCAGTCCCTCTTTCCTTGTCCATCAGATGAGGTAAATCATCTTTGGCTCCCTCTAGTTGCACTTGATATTCGTTGCCATAGGGTAGGGGAGAGTTAAAGGTAAAAGCCATCCGACGCCCTGCCCAACTAATTTTTCCCTCAATCGACTCACCTTCTACTTGGGATTGCTTGGCTTCAGGGAGAAGTTGATTAACTTGGAGATGGTCTTTAACGCTAGCATGGTTCATTGGGCGGCTAAAGGTAAGGACAAAGCCAGTATCCTCGGCGCCTATTTGTCTGTCCTGCCAGCTGAAATCCCTAACTCGGGGCTTTGTATGATTGCCACTTAACAGCAGTATTCCAATTAGCAGACTTAGTACAATTATTACCCCCAAAGCCACACGGTCAATGGGCTGGAGCGATTTTTTTGTGGTTGTGGTTGGGGCTGACATTGAAGAAAATCTGGAAGTTCGAGGAAACTGGCTTGACAATCGGGAACGGGGAATCAGTTATAGCGCTACGCGCAATTCAAAATTCAAAATTCAAAAATAGGCCATTACTAGGTTTGCTGGCTTTATTAATGTCCTAACCTAAGTGCGTAGTGCTATATCAGACAGGATATAGAATTTCTGTGCTACATTTTGATTAAGTTTTACTTATAGCTTTCATTATTCTCATAATACTAAATTTAATTTAACAAAAATCTACACTAGCTTAGTAAGATGCAATACATTAAAATTATAAATAAGTTGTACCGCTAGGGACTTGCGTAGAAATAAAATACCAGGTAAGCCAAGAAGGTAGGAGGCTTCAAGGCTCCCAGGGAAAAAGCTTGTACAATAAGCTTTGTAACCTTTCTTAACTAGTCACTTATTTCTGCCTTGTTGCACCCTTGCGATAGGTCTCAAAAACCTTAAGCAATGAGATTGGTACATTATTAATCGGCAAATCCCCTATAGCTCACAACTTTACCAACCCAATATTAATCAAAACCATTCAACAGCTCGAATCTCAGATCGGCTACTGGCCAACATCTGAAAGTAGGCAAGGAAGCTCTTGTGCCAAGTTGCCTACCAGTAACCATAGTGTCATTTTGATCAAAAAAATCAATCTTCAACAACAGAACTCAAGAATCAGTGGCTAGTGCAGCAGACATGGAAATAACCCACCAGCTTAAGATCGATAGAATCCTTACTCTATAAGCATTCTTAATTCTTAATTCTCAATTCTTAATTCCGCGCAGCGGTACTAGCTTGTATCCATTTTTTTTATCTAAGAGGCTTGAATACTTTCTTGAAGCCTATATTTAAGGGTGCTTAATACAAAGTAGTTGCACTAGCTAAGTAAATATCCCTTAGCTAGGTCAATATCCCTTAGTTTATTGAATGCTATGAATTTAAAGGCAAGCCAGCAAGCTAGTTATAGTTCCTTAGAAACAGCTCAAGACAAAATAGCAGGACAAGTGGATATGGGTGCATTCTGGTTATATAAACGTGCTCTGGAAGCTACCAGCTGTGGCATTGTTATCAGTGATGCTCGCCAACCTGATATTCCGGTAATCTATTGCAATCCTGCTTTTGAGAAAATTACCGGCTATTCCCAAGAGGAAATTATTGGTAAGAATTGTCGGTTTTTACAAGGAGCAGATACTGATCCCAAGACACTCAAGCAAATCCGCCATGCTCTCAAAGAAGGAAAAGAATGCCAAGTTGTATTGAAAAATTATCGAAAAGATGGCAAGTCTTTCTGGAATGAGCTAAAAATTTCCCCGATTAGAGACGCCAATGGGCATTTAACTCACTTTATCAGTATTCAGACAGATATCACTAAACCGAAGCAAGCTCAACAGGCTCTCGAACGTAGTAAGGCTCTGCTGAGAGCACGACAAGAAGGTGATCTCGATGGTGTGCTGGTAGTTGATGAACAAGGAACAATCTCTAGCTACAATCGCCAATTCTGTGAAATGTGGCAAATACCAGAGGAGTTGATGCGCTTTGGTAATAAAGAAAAAATCATTGAATATATCCTCCTCTTGCTCACTGAGCCAGAAGAGGTTTGGTATCAGGTACAACATCTGAAAGAGAACCCTACCACTGCTAGTCGCAATGAAGTCAAACTCAATGACGACAGAGTTTTTGATTGTTACTCAACTCCAGTATTATCACCCAATGGTGACTGCTACGGTAGAATTTGGTCTTTCCGGGATATCGGACGC
>JAAHHL010000468.1 GCA_010672185.1 Caldora sp. SIO3E6
TCATGGGGTGAGCTGTCAAAAGGTGTGGGGAGTGTGGGGAGTGTGGGAGGTGTGGGGAGATAGGAACAGCTGAAAGTATTGATTTGTCGTTTTTCAATTCGCCAACTTTTATTACTGAATCGTTGTTCTAGAAGCCAGGGGATTCTAATTGTTCTGCTATGGGGTGTATTGTTGATCCCCCTAAATCCCCCTTGGCAAGGGGGACTTTTGTTTACTGTACTTTGTTACAGCGCAAAGTGCTGTAAGTGTGATTAACCAGGAAATTAGCAAGAGGAAAAAGTTTGCCTTATTTGCCTATATATTCTTGGAAGAAAGTCTTGGTTAGTTGCCAATTATCCGTTGCGAGTGACTACTGACTCCTGACCAAGAATTAGAATATTAATCTAGCAAAGTGGTTTTTTTGCTTAGTACAGTTCTTCCTCTTGGTGAGTGGTGATGACACAATCAGACTTGGGATAAGCAACACAAGTCAAAACAAATCCCTTCTCTATTTGATCATCATCCAGGAAGGACTGGTCATCCTGTTCAATAGTACCACTCTCTAATTTGCCAGCGCAAGTAGAGCAGGCTCCAGCGCGACAAGAATAGGGTAAATCCACACCTAGCTCTTCAGCTGTGTCCAGAATGTACTCATCATCAGGTGCCTCAATTGTTTTCTCCCCGTCTGGAGTTTTCAATGTGACCTTGTAAGTTGCCATTAGTTCTCCTTTCTATATAATTTGGAACGGCAGTGTCAATTTTGCCGCAAGCGTAACTTAACCTAGCTTTCTTTGTTGATAAGCAAGGATCGCCTAGTCGTGTTCGCCTCAATTCTGATACTACGAAAAAAAACTCTACAGGTTAAGCAGGATTAGCAATGAAGTTCATAATGAAATATTACATTAGTTATTCTTATATTGTATTCAGCACTTCATTGGAGTCAAAATGGTTGCTCTAAACCAACCTCAAGCCTAGATATCACCAATGTTTACAACATTTTAACTATGCTATTATCTGTCTGAGATTGGCAATTAATCAGCATTAGTTATGGTTATAGTTAAGATTCATGAAGATTATTGATTTGTTCCTCCAACAAAATTAGATGATTGCTGAAAAGCACCATTCCCCTTTAAACTTTTCCTTGTAGCGCAGCGACTTACCGCTTACCCATGTATGCCAACAACAGCTGATTTTCTTACCTTTACCCAGTGGTCAGGCATTTTGACCCTAGCCTGTGGAGCCCTTACTATACTAGGATTTGTGCTCCAGTGGGGTCTCCGGTTTCGGATGGTGGGAGCTACTGGCTTTCTCGCTGTCCTCACTGGTGGTTTATTTGCTCTGAGTCTCGTACCCCTAACCCGTACAGTAATTCCAGGGGCAATTCCCTATTCTCTGGTATATGACAATGGTGGTAGCCAAACGGTTATTGCCGTACCACCGCAAGTAACAGAGTCGGAACTCGAAGCAACTCTCCGCCAAGCCGCCAGTAATTTGTACTCCTACGGACGCCTAGGGGGAGTCGATAACCAACTGACAATTCGAGCACGTACCATCCTTCACCCAGAACCTAATGTATCCTTACCATTGTTTTTGGGGCAAGTCAAGCGATCGCTTTCTGTCCGTGATGATCAACAAATGCTAATCGATATCTATCCAGAAAGCTTTGCCCAACTACCTTAATGGATAATTAATAATTAATAATGGATAATTAATAATGGATAACTGGGAATCACAGGATTTTCTACATGCAAAATCCTATAGTGATGTTACTAGTGCAGCGCGGCTAAAATAACCTGCTAGTGGACAAAAGGTTAAAAGCCTTACCATACAATCTTTACTGCCTCCTGCCTCCTGCCTCCTGCCTCCTGCCTCCTGCCTCCTGCCTCCTGCCTTCAAATCACTAGTCGCAAATAGTTCCATCTGGTAAAATTGCTCCTGACAATTTTGTTCCAGTCAGTTTAACTAGTATTCGATCTTTTGAGCCAATCTTCGCACCAGTTAAATCAGCCTTACTCAAATCTGCTCCACTCAAATCTGCTCCAATTAAGTTAGCATCTTGCAGACAAGCATTACGCAGGTTGGCTTGTAGTAGGTTGGCTCTAAAAAGATTTGCTCCTTCCAGGTTTGCTCCTTGAAGGTTTATTTTGTGTAAAAAAGCATCACTTAGGTTGGCCTTACTTAAATTAGCATTGCTCAAATTTCTCCCTGACAAGTCTTTTTCTGTCAAGTCTGCTCCCCGAAAGTCGGCTCCGCTTAAATCTTGATGAGGTGTTCTTGGTCGGTAGTGAGTTTGGGGTCTAGATTGGTAGTAAGGTCGTTTATACTGATGGTAAGGTTGTCTAGGTTGGTGGTAAGCCCTGGTTCTAGCTGACTGAGGTGATGGTTGAGGTTTGTGCTTAGGAGCTGGAGTTGTTTTTCCCAAAGAGCGCAATTGATCACGAGCTTGATTAATCTCTTTGAGTTTTTCCTGAGCCTTTTGCCTTAACCGGTGATTATCTTCAGGGATGCGATCGGGATGCCAAATAAATGCTAAATCTTTATAAGCTTGGTTCACTTCTTCTGGTGAAGCTCCTGGCTCTATTCCCAGCAATCTGTAATATTGATCAAGATTATTCATCGCTATTGAGCAGCTTTGATTAAAATTATTATAGCGTGGTAAAATGTAAGTACGGCATTAATTGATATTGTGAACACTAAGATATCATTCTGGCTTATTCCTTCCAAAGAGGATAGAGCATTTTTTCAGAGAATTATCGATAATCTTGCCCAAGAGTATGATGCTCCATCTTTCACGCCCCATGTGACTATCTACTCTGGAGAGTATACACCAGATGACAATCCTGTTGCACTAATTGAGGAGTCCATCAAAGAAGTTAAAAGTTTTAGCCTTAAAGTCGAAAATCTGGGATATACAGAGGAATTTACCAAAACTTTATTTGTGCAATTTTTACCTTGTGCAACTCTTAGTCACATATCGGAAAACATCCGCAGTAGCTCATCAAAGCCATCCAACTATATTCTTAATCCTCATTTAAGCTTAATTTATCGACAGTTGAATAAAACAATCAAGAAAAATTTAACTGATTCCCTGAGTTTGAATAAATCAGACGTATTGTTTGACGAAGTACAGGCTATCTCTACTCCAGCATTAATCAAAACCAAAGAAGATGTAGCAAGTTGGCAAACCATTTGTACGAGAAAACTTCAAAAGTGATATTGGTTAACTACTAGACCTCTGGCACGAATCTATTTATGCTTCCTCCCTGGCGATCGCCTTTATCTGGTGCCCTTCACCGCAATCGTTCCGAACCCTTTTCTCGCTATTTTCAGCTAGCTACGGTGACCCCAGAGGGCTATCCTAGTAACCGTACAGTAGTGTTTCGAGGTTTTTTAGAAGGCGATCGCAGCAGCCTAAAAATTATTACCGATATACGTAGTGCTAAGATTCAAGACATCGAACGGCAAGCAATGGGGGAAATATGCTGGTATTTCACTAAAACCCGCGAACAGTTTCGGATTCAAGGTGTTCTACGCTTAGTTAAAGCTCAAGATCAAGATGCAGATTTACTCAAAGCCCGTAAAATAACCTGGCAAAAAATTTCTGACGCAGCGCGATCGCAATTTGCTTGGGCAACTCCAGGACAACCAGTAATGGGTGAGCGAAAAAAGGACGCGGAGACGCGGGGACGCGGAGACGGGTCGAATGGGAATCCCACGCAAAATTTTGTTCACCCACCAGCAATAGACAAGTCAGCCTTTGATGTGGAACCACCGGATCCTCATCTGCCTCTAGATACTTTCTGCTTATTGTTATTAGTTCCCAAAAAAGTAGACCATTTACAATTAAGAGGCGATCCGCAGCAACGCTGTATTTATCAATTAGCAACAGATACTACTTGGTCGAGCCAATTGGTTAATCCTTAGATAGCTTAAGTCCGTTTTAACTGATATCTTGCACCATTCTCGATAACAAGCGAGGGTCTTAACAAGGGGATGGCAGCCGAATGGCACGCTTGTTAAGCCTCTTATATATTCGTTAGCTGAACGTAGGGTACAAATAACCAATAACCAACAACCAACAACCAAAACTAAAGCGCGATCGCATAATGAATTAGCTGAGCTAGGTTTTGACGTAGGGTTTCTAAGCCTAAACGTTTATTAGCAGAGATAAACACTCCCTGAGGGAATTCTTCTTGAGCTAATGCCAAGGTTTCACTATCTACCTGATCAACTTTATTGAAAGCCACTAGTATAGGTCCTGGTGTAATCGGCATTTCTGCCAAAATCAACATCACAGAACTAATGTGACTTTGCCATGCAGGATGGGATAAATCTACTACATGCAATAGCGCGTCAGCATCAGTGACTTCTTCGAGAGTAGCACGGAAGGCATCTACTAAAGATGGAGGTAGTTCGTGGATAAATCCCACCGTATCAGTGAGTAGAATCGAGATTGGTTCATCAGTTACGGCTTGGGAAACTGTTAATCTTCGGGTAGTAGGATCAAGAGTGGCAAATAACTGATCCGCAGTGTAAACTTCGGCATTAGTCAGCGTATTTAACAGAGTGGATTTCCCTGCATTGGTATAACCAACTAAAGCGACGGTAGGAACTTCTTGCTTTTGCCTGCGTTGTCGCTGTCGGGAGCGATGGGCTTGTAACTGGTTCACTTCCTGTTGTAATCTGGCAATGCGACGTTGAATCGCACGGCGTTCCGTTTCCAGTTTAGTTTCACCAGGACCACGAGTACCAATACCACCACCTAACCGGGACATTGCCTGACCACGACCGGTAAGACGGGGTAACATGTATTCCAGCTGGGCAAGTTCTACTTGCAATTTACCAGCACGGGATTGAGCTCTTTGGGCAAAAATATCGAGAATGACTTCGGTACGATCTACTACACTCACGCCAAGTCGGGATTCCAGATTGCGGACTTGAGCAGGGGAGAGATCCCGGTCGAAGACTACCAAATTCGCTCCTATAGTTTGGATACTCAGAGCTATTTCATCAACTTTACCAGCACCAACCACCGTTTGGGGATGGGGACTGGATCGCTTTTGCTGTATTGTCTGTAGCACTTTACCTCCTGCAGTTTCTACCAACCGCCTGATTTCTGCTAAACTATCTCGAAAATGCTCTGAAGTTATTTTTTGAGTCATTAATCCGATAATCAGCACCCGGTCTTGTTCGATATCCCTGGCATCTAATTGTTGGACCATGAACTGTCGGCTAAATTCCGCTTCTAGTCCTTCAACTAAATCTAGAAAATCTTGCTGGGTAAGAATATCCAGACTTAGAGGTGGCGAAATAGTCCAGTTCAGTCCAAAGTTAGTACTCTCAGTATGCTCAGGATTGTTTAGTTCTTGCTCATTGGGAGGTAACAGATGAGCAAAATAGGTTTCTTTGATATAACCTGTGGCACCGCCACCCCTTCGTTCAAATCCTGAATCGGTAATATTCAAAACTACTAAGGCATCCAGTCGCTGAATGGCCATAGCAGTTAGATAAGATTGTTTGGGGATTTCTGGTTTAAGCTGGGTAGCAAGGCAGCGAATCCCACATAAACGTTCCGCACCGTAGCGTGGTAATTCTCTTGGTGGAATCCTAGTTTGAGAAGGAGTACCAACTGCCACCCTAATTACCTGTCCTCGGCGGTTAATATAAGTACACAAAGGCTGTTTAAGATCACTACTAATGGCTGCCAGTCGCTGGGCAAACTCTGACGTAGTCAAGTAAGTACCTGGTAAGCGCTGGTGATACAGCCGTTTTAGTTGCTTGAGCTGGTTGGACTTCAGACCTTTGAGATTACCGTAGATAGTTTCGATAGGCTTCTTTGACCAGTAAGCTGGTTAGCGAATTTACATAATGCTATTTTAACTATGGCAACCGAGAATTATAACTTATTTGCAGTTATGGGCAATGAGAGCGATCGCTACGGGCATAATTAGGGTCTGCTGAAAAAGTAATAAGTAACAAGTAACAAGTAATAAGTAAGAACGAATGCAGCATTTATCCTAGTTTTGGGCATTGGCATCTTCCAAGGTTACCCAGGGATTTCCCAAGTCGATGCCA
>JAAHHL010000469.1 GCA_010672185.1 Caldora sp. SIO3E6
CTCTTCTTCTCGATATCACCGTTAATCACATACATCTCATTACCGATAATCGGTTTAATGCTTTTACTACGGCAGACTTTGAGCAATTCGATCGCGCCATACATCACCCCATGATCCGTTAGTGCGATCGCAGGCATTCCCAATTTTACTGCCTGATCCACTAACTGCGGTAACTGGGAAGCACCATCTAGTAGGCTGTAGTCGCTATGAATATGTAGACCAACGAAGGACATAGGAGGAGGATTTTAGGGAAAGTTAGGGTATGGATAACTAGTCAGCTATTGACACTGGGTTGTACCAGATTAAGTCAGGATAACCTATATCTGGTGCTAGTGGAATTAAAACCCACTACTGATAGAGCTGTTAATCTAGAATAAATCCTCACACCTTAAATGTCAGTCTCCAATTTTATTTTAGTCTCCTGGTGAGCTCAGGAGGTGACAACAAAGCTAAAATAGACACGGAGACGCGGAGACACGGGGACGCGGAGAGAGAGTTTATCCGTCATTTCTTGATTGACGGAGTACTAATACCAATAATCGCTCAATGCAAATTCAAGATTCTGCTCTTCGCAGTCGTAGAATATCAAGCAGGTAAAACACAGGAACATGATTTAATCGATTCAGGAAGTTGTGTTGTTACCATTGAACCGATATCTCAGGTAAATCGAAGCCATAGCGCTTTTTTGAACAGTTATGCACCCGAAGACGAAGGACTATATGATAACTATCCAACTGAAGAAGTTTATTAGCCTCATTTTGCGAGAACCATTTGACTATACTCTTTGGCAAAGAGATCTTTGGTCTGATGCAAGTTTAGAAGAACTTAGTCAAAATGCCATGAATAACTATAGAGCAAACAAGATACTTCCTGAACTACAGGGTAATGTTGGCAATCACCTCAAAGCTAGCAAAATCAAGTAATCTGAGCTAATGCTTTACCCTTGAGGTGATTTATGCAAGAGGTCTGTTGATTCACCCACAACTCAGCGATTCCTCTTCTTTTAAGCAACGCCATAGCCTGTGTAGGGGCGTTTGTAGAAATCCAACCCGTAAAGAATATCGTCAGGTGACTACTTTAGTCGATGTCACAGGATATTAGTCTGATCTAAGCCCATTGCACCGTGACTCAATGCTTAATTGCGATCGCAATCACTCACTGTAACTGGATAGCAATCGCGAAAGTCAAAAAACCTGATATAATAAGTACATATATACTATATACCTTGCACGATAGCCAAAAATACCATAAAAGCCTATTTTGGAGGTATAATAGTCAGCTTCAGCCAACCCACGACCTTTTAACCGAGCAGGACAATCTCAAGAGAGATACTAATATGCTAGATATCGTTTATGGATCAGTAGCTTCAATTGCTACCTCTAATTTACTGGACAGTATTAGGAGCTTGAACCTGGATGGTACTCTCTACATAGGCTATCCTGTCGTGGCATCCGCTGATGAATCATTAACTATAGATTCGTTGCTGATTTGTCAACGACACGGAGTTGTCGTGTTTGATATCAGCAGTGCTATTAATCAGGCAGGTGATTGGAGTAGATTAGAAGAACAACAGGATGACCTCTATAGAGCGATTCTCAGTAAGCTTTCAAAACATAAAAAACTTTTCAAGAGAAGAGATCTTGCCGTCAGCCCCAATGTAGTGACTTTTTTGCCAACCCCATATCAGCCACCAGAAGACATAGAAGTTACCATAGCTTGTTCTGCTAATCTCGCAAGCGTCCTTTCAGAATTTGATTCCATATCTCCAGAGTATATTAAACCCGTGAACGCAGCTCTTGAGAGAGTATCCACTATCAAACCAACAAAAAAACGCCAGTCGGTTAAACAGAGTGACTCTCGTGGAGCTAAACTCAAGAAAATAGAGGAGCAAATTGCTAACCTAGACCAGTGGCAGAAGCAAGCGGCGATTGAATCTCCTGACAGTCCTCAGAGAATTAGAGGTTTAGCAGGGTCGGGTAAAACTATAGTTCTGGCCCTAAAGGCAGCTTATTGGCATACGCAACATCCTGATTGGACAATTGCTCTAACTTTTCATACAAGATCTCTTTATCAGCAGTTCCAAGATTTAATTCGTAGATTTTGTTTTGAGAGTATAGAGGATGAACCAGATTGGAAAAAATTAAAAATTATTCATTCCTGGGGAAGTTCAGCCGAACCTGGTATGTACTCTGAAATAGCTGCTTTATATTCTGAAGATCCGAAAGACTTCCGTTATGGAAAATCGAAGTATTCTCAATCACGAGCTTTTGAAGGAATTTGTAGAGAGTTACTCGAGGTTGTGAAGGAACGTAAGCGAGAATGTCTATATGATGCAGTCTTAATTGATGAAGCTCAAGACTTACCGATAGAGTTTTTCCAGCTAGTCTACGAGGTTGTCCCAGAACCTAAGCGTATTGTTTTTGCTTACGATGATTTGCAAAACCTTGGTTCATACGCAATGCTGCCTCCTGACAAACTTTTTGGTACTGACGAGAATGGCAAGCCTTATGTCCAACTCAGGAATATTGAAGGAGAGCCTAAGCAAGATATAGTACTTCAAAAATGCTATCGTAATACTCCCTGGGCTTTAGCAACAGCCCATGCACTCGGATTTGGTATCTATCGAGAAGATGGTCTTGTACAAATGTTTGATGATCCAGGTACTTGGACTCAAGTTGGATATGAAGTTATTGAGGGTGACTTAGCGCCTGGTAAAAGAGTCACTGTTATGCGGCGGAAAGATTACTCTCCTAGCTTCTTTGAGGAGAAACTGAAGCCAGAAGATGCGGTTTATTGCGCCACTGCATTTGAAAATCAAGTTCAGCAGGCGGAGTGGGTAGCAAAAAATATTCAAACTAATCTTCAAGAGGATGAACTAGAAGCTAGTGATATCTTGATCATTATCCCTGATGCCCTGAAACTCTCTCTTGAAGCCAGTTGGGTTATCCAGGCACTTCAAAATCGAGGACTCAAAGCTCACATTGCAGGTAAAACCTCGAGCAAGGATAGGCTATTTTTTGATGATTCTATTGCCATTACCAGTATTTTTAGAGCCAAAGGCAATGAGGCTCCAATGGTTTACATTCTTAGCAGCGAGTATTGCTTTGAAGGCTTAGAACTAGCTACCAAAAGAAATATATTGTTCACTGCTATAACTCGTTCAAGAGCCTGGGTACGTATCTGTGGGTGTGGTTCTCAGATGCAAGGACTCAAAGTAGAAATTGATAAAGTGTTTGGGAATCAGTTTAAACTTAGCTTTACTGTACCAACTGAACAGCAGCTTGATACCATGAGGCGAGTCAATAGAGATGTCACTCCTGGAGAAAAAGCTAAAATTGAGAAAGATTTCTCGGATCTAAGACGTGTGGCAGAGAGGATTCAGAAAGGTGAAGTGCATATTGACAATATTCCTAAAGACCTGCGTAGTATGTTAAGTAAAGCTCTTCGTGAAAAATCTGAAACAAATCTCTAAGTATAAGTATGACTCCTAGTGAAATAAGAGGTGAGATACAAAAGCTTAATCTCGAACTCTTAAATTCAGGGCTTGGTATCGATCAAAATATCCCTGTTATATATGACCTGAATAAAGATGAAACTCTTGTCACTTGGGCATCTAGTCAGAATACTCCTAACTTTTCTGCATACCCGATTCATACGGTAGAAGAATACTTATCCTTTATTAGAGCGAGACAGTTTTCAGTAATTCTTTTTGATGGTTCTTTGTTTCAAATTACCTACGGTTTTAAAGGAAATAACATAGTCAAGCATCGTCTGTGTTTTTGTCCTTGTCCTTTTGAAGAGGTAGCAGAAATGTTAGCCGAAGGGGAAGCCTTATTGGATGTCATTGAGTTATTCATTAGTGGTGAGGGTGAAAAAGCACTATTGCAGTATGAAAGTAGCAAAATGCGGCTACAGTCATCTATAAGATTTGACTACGATGAAAAGAGCTTTACTGAAAATCATCCTGCTTCCCACTTAACCTTGTCTAATACGGAATGTCGCATTCCTGTCTTTGCACCTCTGAGCATTGGACATTTCATCCAATTTATCTTTAGGCACTTTTTCTCTAAGCAGTGGGAGGAACACAGCTTTATTCGTCAATGGCCATGTAAAAGATTGAATAGAACCATAACCCCAGACGAGGAACAGCAGCAGATATACCTGGATTGTCGTATCCCATAAAGTAATTAGTGCTTGGGTGAAAAAGTAATAAGCAGTAGTAGGACTTCAGTCCAAAAAGAAGCAGAAATAAACCAAAGCGTGAAAAAAGGTTAAAAAGCTTACTGTACAAGCTTTCTTTCCTTCTGCCTCCTGCCTCCTGCCTTCTGCCTCCTGCCTCCTGCCTCCTGCCTTCTGCCATCAATCCAACACCTCAACAATCCCCAACCGACCATCAATACGTACCCTTTGACCATCGTGTAACATCTGAATGGCATTATGGATATCCATCACTGCTGGAATGCCATACTCACGAGCAACAATAGCACCGTGGGAAAGACGTCCACCTACTTCTGCAATTAAACCGCCGGATTGGGCAAGTAGGGGAGCCCAACCAGAGTCGGTATAGGGTACAACGAGAATAGTTTGACGGTCAATATTATCCAAAGCTTGTAAGTCTTTGACTACCTTAACCCAACCCTCAACTTTCCCAGGACTAGCACCAATTCCTTGCAGCTGTCGGTTGTTAGCTGGAGCAATAGAGGCAACCGGTGCAGGAGGATTATTTCCATAGACGAGGGAAGGCATAGTTGCCAACTGACGATTCTGCTCCAGTTGATTGCGCCGCTGTTGTAAGAGTTGGGGAAGCTGTTGCTGGAATTGCGAGTCAGCATCGGCAACCAAGGAGCGGATTTCGGCAAATTCTAGGAAAAAAATATCCCCTGGTTCTGCTAGTAAATGCTCTTGCAGCCAAGTTGTTTCTAGTGCCACAAAACTCCAACGAAGCTGAGCCAACAATTGGGAGTAAACTTGGGTAACTCGACCTTTAAGATCTAAGCGTACTTGTGCTAGCTGAGCTTTTATACTCTGTTGCTTTGGTGGTAAAGACGCTGGAGGAGGATCAGAGATAAATTGGGTAAACAGTCGCCGCACGGATCTGGGGTCTTCTTTCCAGGTGGGAACGGCAATATCGGTAGCTACTTCACTCAGGTAGCCATAGTTCTCTAAAAATTGCTTAAACTGCTCTAGAATACTTTGACCATCAGGGCTTTCTGCTAGGGTAGTAAATAAGGAAGCACCACTATCACTAATTACTTGTTCCTCGGATAATAAAAGACGAGCATCTGCTGCTATTTGAGCTAGCGATCGCAAACTGGCAACTTCTGGTGTTTGGCTGTTATCTAATTGTTTATCCTGAACTCGCAGTAAGGCTTGGCGCAGGGAACTACTCAGGGGAGCCAGGATGCTGTAGTAAGTGGCTCGTTTCAAAACCTCTAAAATGAGGTCTATACGTTCTAATAACGCTGAGGGGGAGAGTTGAGACAGGGTTTGAGCGCTCAGCTTACTTAGGGTAGGAGCAAATTGCTGTTGGTAATCTAATGCAAAGTCTTTCTCTAAGTTCCATTCCTTACCCAGTAACCGCAGTAATCCCGGCACATTCCGCAGAGTGGAACTAATGGGTGGTTTGGAGAACTTGGCTCCCCTAGTGAGAAATTCTAAACTTTCCGTTGGCAAACCCATGCGGCGAAAAATTTGCCCTAACAGAGTGGCATTGAAGTAGGCATGGGAATAGTGCAGTGTTGCTGTTTGATTAAAATCTAATCCTGCTGCTCGTTTACCTAAAACCAGAGTAAAGATTTCTCCCCAAATACCACAGGTTAAGGGACGATTAATCGACCAAGTAAGGGGTCGAATTAAACCAGGAATTACTTCCGCTGCAATTTTACGAGTCCAGATTGGTTGTAGGGTAGTAATCGGTCGTGCTTGCAGCAACCATAACTGTTGACCATCATAAGTCCATTCTATATCTTGGGGAATACCGTGGTATCGGTTTTCTAATTCCCTGGCGAGGATCGCTACTTGCTCTACTAAGGCTG
>JAAHHL010000047.1 GCA_010672185.1 Caldora sp. SIO3E6
CCGTTTAGTTGATAATAATCAGTTTCGTTTTGGTCAAGCCCTAAAGCCAAAGGCTACCGGTAGTAAAGCTTATATCGACAAGCTGAAAAAGTTTTATGTGCTGAAGCTGCGAGGCTTCAATCCCAAGCAAATGGTAGCTGCCACCATTGTTATGGAAGGCTCTGCCGCAGCAGTTGCCTATCAACAAACCCATATTTACGCCTTAGCCAAGCAATTCCAGGGTTTAGCTACTGGTGCAGGGAACGGCAAGCGGGGTTATATGCTTACCTATGCTATTGCCTATTTACGAGACTTTTTATCTTCTTATTATGTTCTGGGTGAAACCTTTGAAACCTCCGTACCTTGGAGTAAGATTCAGCAACTATGTAGTAGTGTAGAGCAGCAACTCCAAGAGCAGCACCGTCAGTTCAATTTAGCAGGAAAACCCTATCTTTCTTATCGCATTAGCCAGGTTTACCATACTGGGGTATGTGTTTATTTTATGTTTGGTATTTATCTCAAGGGAGTTGAGCAGCCAGAAGTAATTTGTAGTAAAATTGAGCATTCTTTACGGCAAACTATCATGGCTCAGGGTGGTTCTATTTCCCATCACCACGGGGTAGGCAAAATCCGCCAAGATTTCATGAAAGACACTCTATCCCCTGCCAGTATCGAACTGTTACGCCAACTCAAGCTCTCTAGCGATCCGCAGAATATTTTTGGCATTCGCAACAACGTTTTTGCTGAGGATAAGTAATAATCCAATTTTTTGAGAATAGGCATCTTGACTTTTAGCATTCCCTATTCTCCATTCCCCATTCCCCATTCCCCAGCGCGTAGCGCTATACAATCTATGCTTAACCTATTCAAAGAAATACGTGATACATTCCAGGAATTTTTACTACCTGTAGATAAAAGGACAGATTATTGGACAGTCAGCCAACAATTCCGTGATCATGTAAGACAATTTTTACCAGCCAAAAAATATTCCTTGTTAGAAGTGGGATGTTACAAAGGTTTAACTGCTAAGTCTCTAGCAGATCACTTTACTCAGTATCTGGGTCTAGATATTCAAGAACAATACCTCAGAATTGCAAGAATCAATAATATTTTTAATACTAATGTCAAATTCCAAAAATTTGATGTTTACAATTCTGATTGGAATAATATCATCTTTCCGGCTGATGTTATTTTGATCGATGCAGTTCATGAATACGAGTATATCAAACAAGATATTGATAATTGTTTGAAACGATTTAAGAATGGGGTAATTATTTTTGATGATTACGGAGCCTGGGAAAGCGTATTTAGAGCGGTTAATGAAGCGATCGATGAAGGTAAATTAGAGATAGTGCAAGAAATTGGACTCAAGAAGGATCAGCAACTGTGGGCAGATGAGTCTAATCCCCACTCTTACACTCATTTTGGCTCAGAAGGATTGATTTGCCGTAGTATTTAGAGTTACCTGCCGAACTCCTATTCTTCCCCAATACTTATTCTCCCAAACCCTCTTTATTTTTCTCTGGACAGAGGGAACCCTATCCCTCTTGATAGAGTCTGTGTAAGAACAGGTAACCCCTAAGGTGAGGAGTCACTTAGGGTTTGTGAGCTCGATCCAGGGTTTACTGAAAAAGGTTGGAAGCGATCGCTATCTTTATATAAAAGACCACGATTGAAACGCTAAACTAGAATATATATCCTTATCTATTGGCTCTGTGGGATGGTATAAATTTTATCATTGAGGAATATTGAGACAATTGCAGTTGGCGATACTCAATAAAAAGGTAACAATAGAGGGTAGTAAGTTAGTGAGTAACAGTTTGAGTTAGTCATTAGACCTCAGTTACAGGATTTAAGGGAATGAGCACTCTCGCCGTCCCTGGGACTGGTGTGCTTTTACTTATGACGGGTAATCCTTGGTAAAGTTATGTCGAAACCTCAGCTTTTAACCAGTCTACTGACAGCCAGCTTCGCTATTGGATTATTCACTGCACCTCCCCATTCATCAGCTCAAGGACAATCTCTCACTCCCGCTGCTGACGGTACTGGTACTATTGTTACCCCCAATGGCAACCAGTTTGAAATTTATGGTGGTTCCTTCTCTGCTGATGGAACTAATCTCTTCCACTCCTTTGAGCAATTTGGCTTATCCTCTGGTCAAATTGCTAACTTTGTATCCTCTCCAGAAATTAACAATATTCTAGGACGAGTTGTCGGAGGTGATCCTTCGGTAATTAATGGCTTGGTTCACGTAACTGGGGGTAACTCTAACTTATTTTTAATGAACCCAGCAGGGATAATTTTTGGTGTAGATGCTAGCTTAAATGTCCCCGCTGATTTTTTTGCCACCACGGCTACAGGTATTGGCTTTGGTGGAGATAATTGGTTCAATGCTTTAGGCAGCAACAATTACCAGGATTTAACTGGCACTCCCAGTCAGTTGGCCTTTGACTTGTCCCAACCAGGAACTATTATCAATGCCGGTTCTTTAGCAGTTGAACCAGGGCAAAATATCACCTTTGTTGGCGGCAATGTCATCAACACTGGAAATATTACGGCAGCAGGAGGAAATATTTCCCTAGCTGCGGTACCGGGGGAGAATTTAGTTAGGATAACTCAACCTGGACATTTACTGAGTTTAGAGATTGAACCTCCAAGAGATTCTGCAGGGCAAATGGTAGACATTGATCCTGTGGATTTACCAACTTTGCTCACAGGACCCCTAGAGGAAGTAGAAACAGGATTAAATCTCACTCCAACGGGAGAAGTCAAGCTAGCGGATACTAACACAACTATTCCTAATGAAGCCGGTACAACCATAATTTCCGGTAATCTCAGTATCTCTGACTCTTCCCTAACCACCAACAACCAACAACAAACAACCAATAACCAATCAATAACTGTTTTAGGAGATAAAGTTGGTTTAATCGGAGCCAATATTGATGCTTCTGGCATCAATGGTGGTGGTACAGTCTTGGTTGGTGGGGATTATCAAGGACAAGGAACAGTACCCAATGCTGAACGTACTTTTGTCAGTAGCGACTCGGTGATTAATGCCGATGCTCTGGACAATGGAGATGGGGGTAAAGTAATAGTCTGGGCAGACGAAACCACTCGCTTTTTAGGTGAGATTAGTAGTCGTGGTGGTGCATTCTCAGGGGATGGTGGTTTTGTCGAAGTATCAGGTTTAGAATTTTTGGACTATCAAGGGACAGTAAATACCCTGGCTCCTTTTGGTAATCCTGGAACACTGCTACTCGACCCGACTAATATTGAAATTGTAGCTAATGCAGGGACAGCTACCCTAGCGGATGTCGATGAATTTGCTGATCTGGATTTATTTCCAGCAACTACAATCGATGCGGATTTGATTAATAATGCCGCGGCTAATGTTATTCTGCAAGCAACTAATGACATTACTTTTAGTGCAGCAATCGATATTATTGCTCCTGGAGTGGGACTAACTGCTGAGGCAGGTAACGATATTAACGTTAACGCCAACATTACCACTGCTGATGGTAATATTTTCCTCAACGCCGACGCTGATGGCTTAAATGGTGGTTCTCTCAACCTTAATGGTGTAACGATTAATACCGGTATTGGCAGTTTTACTGGCACTGGCAACGATATTAATGTTAACACCGACATCATCACTACTGATGGTGAAGTACTTCTAAACGCAAATAACAATATTAATGTTAACGCCGACATCACCACGACTAATGGTGATATCTCCCTCAATGCTGACTTGGATGGCTTAAATGGGGGTGCTCTCAATCTCACTGGTGCAACGATTGATACCGGTACTGGCAATGTCACCGGTACTGGCAATGGGATATTAGGCAACGGTATCACTCTCAACAACAGCACTATTGATACTGAAGGCAATATTAACCTCACCGGTAGGGGAGCAGATGGGAATAATAACAGCTACGGCATTCATCTTGTCAATGGTGGCGAGTTAAATGCAACAGGAACAGGAACCATTACCCTAAATGGTACAGGTGGTAATGGAGGTAATGTAGGAAATGACCTGGATGGGATAAGGATTGAAGGCGTAGGCTCCCGCATCTCTTCCGTGGATGGGGATATTCAACTAACAGGCACCGGTGGCAACGGTGTTGCAAATAATAACCAAGGCATTGTAATTTCTGGTGGCGGCGTAGTCGAATCGACTGGCACTGGGGCAATTACCCTAGAAGGTACAGGGGGTACAGGAACAAATGAACTAGAAGGAATCCGAGTTGACGGTAATAGTTCGGTTGCTGCTGCTGGTGGCGGCAAGATCACTTTCACTGCGGATGAAATTAATCTTCTGGATCCTGCTCAAATCAGTGGTACTGGTGATATCCAGTTGCAACCCCTTGACGATACCTTAGATATTACCGTTGGTGGTGCTATTAACGACAACCGCTTGAATCTCGACACCAACGAACTTAACTTGTTGCAAAATGGCTTTGCCCAAATCATTATTGGACGAGACGATAGTAGTGGTGTCATTACCTTAGGTGGTGACGTTACCTTCAATGACCCGGTGACTTTACAATCTCCTGTAGGTAATGGCTCCATCGATACTAGCGGTTTTACTCTGACTGGAGCCGATAATGCTTCCATTACTCTGGATGCTAGCCAAAATATTACCACTGGCAATCTCATCGATTTTGTCAATATCACCCTAGAAGCTGGTCAAAATATCAACACTGTTACTGGAGATCTTACTAGTGCTGCTGATATCACCTTGGAGGCTAATCAACTTATCACCACTGGCAATCTCACTAGTGCTGGCAATATAACCCTAACCAGTAACGCCATTGATTTAGTAGGTCAAGTATTGGGTACTGGTGGTAATGATAGTACCTTGACCTTAGAACCATTTACTGTCGCTCAAGATATCGCTATTGGCGATACAGTCAACTATGGTCCAAACACTCTGGATTTGTTAGCTGATGATCTAGCTAATGTGCAACCTGGCTTTATCGGCGGTATCACTATTGGTCGTGCTGATAGCACTGGTACTGTTACTATTAACGATGGATTCACTTTCAATGATCCTGTCAATATTGCTGGGGGTTCAACTTTAGTTGGTCCGGAACAAAACAACACCTGGGAACTTACAGGTGCTAATGAAGGTAATCTCAACAATAACTTCACTTTCAACAATATTGAAAACATTACCGGTGGTGGCTTAGCAGACACCTTCACCCTCAATGGTGGCGAAGTTAACAGTATCGACGGCGGTGGAGGTGTCAACACCATCATTGGTGGTGACATTGCCAACAACTGGAATCTAACTGATGTTAATGCTGGTAATGTTAACGGTGGCAATAACTTTACCAATATTCAAAATCTTACCGGTGGTAACGTAGCAGACACCTTCAATCTCAATGGTGGCGAAGTTAACAGTATCGACGGTGGTGGAGGTAACAACACCATCGTTGGTGATGACATTGCCAACAACTGGAATCTGACTGATGTTAATGCTGGTAATGTTAACGGTGGCAATGACTTTACCAATATTCAAAATCTTACCGGTGGTAACGTAGCAGACACCTTCACCCTCAATGGTGGAACTATTGAAAATATCGACGGCGGTGCAGGTAACAATACCATCGTTGGTGATGACAATGCCAACACCTGGAATCTGACTGCTCCTAATCCTAATACTGGTAACCTCAACAACAAAATTGACAACTTTACGGGAATTCAAAACCTTATCGGTGGTAGAGCAGATGACAGCTTTATTGTTAATGATGGTGCGGATTTTAATGGCAGCATCATTGATAGAGGAGGTAATGACAATATAGATTTCTCTGCCTATACCAGTCCTCTGGCTGTGAACCTAGAGATACTTGAAGCAAGAGGCATTGAAACAATTATCGGCACAGCAGCAGCTGAGAGTACTTTGATTGGAAATAATTCTTCCAATGATTGGGAGATTACTGGTATCAACGCAGGCAACATTGATAACGCAGGCTCAATCAATGGCACTCTCAACTTCACTAATTTCAATAACCTCACCGGTGGTAGACAAGGAGAAACCTTCATCCTAAATGGTGGCACTGTTGCCAATATCACAGGCACTGGGGGTAATAACACCATTGTTGGTGACAATAGGGATAACAACTGGAATATTACTGATGCTAATGATGGTAATCTCAACAACGACATTGACTTTATTGGAATTCAAAACCTCATCGGTGGCACTTTAGATGACAGCTTTATTTTTGCTGATGATATTAGGTTCAATGGCAGCATCAGTGGCAACGAAGGCACAGATAATTTGGATTTCTCCAACTACGACAGTGATCCTGATGTAGACCTCAATACCCTAGGAGCAGTAGGGATTGAAGAAATTATCGGTACAACTCAAGCTGACGATAGCACCTTGATCGGAGCCAATAA
This sequence comes from Caldora sp. SIO3E6, assembly GCA_010672185.1. Taxonomy (GTDB): domain Bacteria; phylum Cyanobacteriota; class Cyanobacteriia; order Cyanobacteriales; family Coleofasciculaceae; genus Caldora. The sequence goes on from JAAHHL010000047.1 coordinate 6,382, forward strand.
TCCCAATGATTGGGAGATTACAGCAGCCAACGCTGGCACAGTCAATGATATCAACTTCAGGGATTTCAACAACCTCATCGGTGGTAGTGTAGAAGATACTTTCACTCTCCTCAATGGTGGCATAGTTAACCGTATTGAAGGTGGTGGAGGTAACAACACCATCGTTGGTGATAACAATCCCAACAACTGGAATATTACTGGTGCTAATGATGGTAATCTCGACAACAAAATTAACGAATTTACGGGAATTCAAAACCTCATCGGTGGCACTTTAGATGACAGCTTCGTATTTGCTGATGGTTTTAGGTTCAATGGCAGCATCAATGGCAACGAAGGCACTGATAAATTAGATTATTCTGCCTATACCACTCCCCTGACGGTGAACCTCGATACCCTGGCGATAGTCAGCATTGAAGCAATTACCGGAACCAAGGCTGCTGAGAGTACTTTAATCGGAGCCAATAATCCCAATACTTGGGAGATTACAGACACCAACAGCGGCATCGTTGATGGGATTAACTTCACCGATTTTAATAGCCTCATCGGTGGTAATTTTGCAGATACCTTTATCATCCATGATGATGGTAGCGTTAATGGTGGTAGCGTTACGAATATCAACGGTGGTGAAGGTAGCAACACTCTAGTTGGGGGAAATAGGGATAACAACTGGAATTTGACTGATGCTGATACTGGTAACCTCAACGGCACAAATAACTTTACTCAGGTTCAAAACTTGACTGGTGGCAACTTAAATGATACTTTTCTCTTCAATAATGAAGCCAGTATTAGTGGTAATTTGAACGGTAGGTTGGGTAACCTAACTCTGAAAGGAGACCAAATTAACTTTGGTGGCAATGTCTCTGGTACAGGCGATTTGATAATTGAACCTTTAAATCCTGCACAGTCCATCAAAATTGGTGGTAACAATACTGACAACAATACCATTCTGAATTTAACTTCAGAGCAGCTTAGTTTATTGCAAGATGGCTTTAATCACATCAAAATTGGACATGAGGAAGGAAGCGGTGCTATTACCTTAGCCGATGATGTTACTTTTAAAGACCCGATTACTTTGCGATCATCTTCTGGCTCAGGCTCAATCCAGACCATCGGTTTTACCCTTACCGCTCCCGGCGAAATCAACCTCACTGCTGCTGACAATATCACTACTGGTGTAATCAACTTAACTCCCGATGTTAATAACAATTTCCTGAGGATGAATACTCCTGGGATTGTTAACCTAGAAGGAACTGTTACTACCAATGGAGGCGAATTTTCAATCGGCAACCTGACTGCTCCGGAGCAAATAAACCTCAAAACTTCCGTCTTTACTAACGGTGGAAATATCGACTTCAACAGTTTTGGGACAATTGCCGTCTCCGATAACTTAACTCCTATTAATAATACGATTGCGCCGAATGTAACTACTACGGACATAACCACTACTGGTAATACGATTACGCCGAGTGTAACTACTACGGACATAACCACTACTGATAATACGATTATCCCGAGTGTAACTACTACTAACATAACCACTACTGATAATACGATTGATCAGAATACAACCACCGATGACAATACCAACACAAGCATCTTTTCCAATAATTTAACTACTAATAATAGTACGGTTGACCCGAATACAAACACTATCGACATCAGTACCATTACTTTAGATTCCAGTAATAGTAATGGTGATGGGGGTGATATCACCCTGCGCAGTGAAACTGGAGCAGTTACCATCAGTAACCTCAACTCATCAGGAGCTCTCAATGGTGGAGAAATTAAGATTACCACCAACACCCAACTTAGTACCCTAGAAATTAACTCTAGTGGGGCTTTGGGAGCAGGGGGTAACGTCAACCTCAAATCTCCTGGAGGAGAGAGCCAAGTGAGTTGGATTAACGCTGAGGGAGGAACCACAGGCGGTAGAGTGGACATTGAGGCTAGCAGCTTTTTCCAAGCCACTGACACCTTCACCGCTGCCAATGGTTTAACAGCCAGCATTTCTACAGTTGGGGGTAATAGTGGCGGTTCGATTAAGATTAAGCATGGAGGTAATGGAGAAACTGCCTTTGATGTCGGGGCAAGCAACAGTAACAGCACCAGCGGAGTCATCACCAGTGGCGACTTTACCATCAACCCACTCGAATCCTTTCTCTTTACTCACCAAGAAGGCAACATTGAAATTATTAGCGTTGATCCACCCCCTAGTCCTAGCAATGGTTCTGATCCTAGTACTATTCAAACCCCCATTAATCTTGCTGATTTAACTTTAGATGAAGTTTTACAGGGAGAAAACTCACCAACAATCAGAGAAATTTCCTCCCTAGAAGTTGATACGGCAGTAGAAGAATTAGAAGAAACCATCAACGATTCTTTTGAAGAGCATTTTGGGTTGAGCGATACCCCCACCGTTAACCTACAACAAGCTCAAGCCACTCTCAATCAGGTTGAACGTTCCACTGGTGTTAAACCGGCTCTGATTTATGCCTTCTTTGTCCCCTCTACCCTTGCTTCCTCAACTACGACTGGGGGGGAGCCATCCCTAACCTCACTATCACAAACAACTTCTGCCAATGATGAATTGGAGTTGGTACTAATCACTTCTGATGGTCAACCGATTCGACGACGGGTAGGTAAAACCCGCAAAGAAGTTATCCAAGTAGCGCGAGAGTTTCGCTTCAATGTGACCGATGTAGAAAACCCCCTGGGCTACCTACCTCCAGCAAAACAGCTCTATCAATGGTTAGTCGCTCCTCTGCAAGCTGACCTAGAAGCACAAGAAATCCAAAATCTAGTGTTTATTCTAGACCAAGGTTTGCGATCGCTCCCCATTGCGGCTCTCCATGATGGCACTGGTTTTCTCATTGAACAATATAGCGTTGGTTTAATGCCCACCCTTAGCCTTACCAATACTAGTCCTGTTAATATTAAACATGTGGAAGTTCTGGCTATGGGAGCAGAAAAGTTCACAGACCGCAATCCCTTACCTGCAGTACCGGTGGAACTAGACACCATTGCTGATGCTCTATGGCCTGGTGAGTCTTTCCTCAATCAAGAATTTACTTACAAGCGACTTAAACAAATTCGCTCCAATAGACCCTTTGGCATTATTCATTTAGCCACCCACGGTGACTTTTTACCAGGTAAGCCAGGAAACTCCTATATTCAGTTGTGGGATGCCAAGCTAGGATTAGATTCTCTCAGGGAATTAGGCTGGAGTAATCCAGCAGTAGAGTTAGTCGTATTAAGTGCCTGTCGCACAGCCTTGGGAGATAATGAAGCCGAGTTAGGATTTGCTGGATTAGCGGTACTAGCCGGAGCCAAATCCGCTTTAGCGAGTCTGTGGTATGTCAGTGATGCAGGAACATTGGGAGTAATGAGGAGTTTTTACGAACAGTTACACACAGCACCAATCAAAACCCAAGCATTAAGGCAAGCACAGTTAGCAATGATTAACCAAGAGGTGCGTATAGAGGGACAGAAATTGGTAAGTAAAAGTGGTAGTTTGTCCCTGCCGTCTCAGTTGGATAAGTCGGAGAATATAGAACTTAGTCATCCTTTTTACTGGAGTGCTTTCACGATGATTGGCAACCCTTGGTAAAATTGTCGTTTGTTGTTTGTTGTTTGTTGTTTGTCATTTGTTGTTTGTTGTTTGTCATTGGTCATTTGTTGAATGGGGAAACAAAGTACGGTTTTAACCAGAGCTAATTAGCAATTAGCAATTAGCAATTAGCAATTAGCAATTAGCAATTAGCAATTATTAAAAGTCTGAACTAATGAGCTTGCCATGAACATCCTACCAACACTGTCGGTTCGCACCCTTTCCTCCGGAATTCTACCCCTAGAGAATGGAGATCGTCTTTCTAGGGACGAGTTTGAGCGTCGTTACCATACAATGCCTTATGTAAAAAAAGCAGAATTGATTGAAGGAGTCGTTTACGTGGCATCTCCCCTCAGATTTGAACCCCATGCTGAACCCCACGGTAATTTGATTGGGTGGTTATGGTATTATAAAATTGCGACACCAGATGTTCGATTAGGGGATAATCCAACTGTTCGCCTGGATATGGATAATGAACCTCAGCCTGATGCAGTTCTGTTGATTGATGATCAAGCAGGAGGACAATCTCAACTAGATGAAGATGGCTATATTGAAGGAGCGCCGGAGTTAGCAGTAGAAGTGGCTGCTAGCAGTGCTTCGATTGATATGCACGACAAGAAGCGGGTCTATCGACGCAATGGAGTGCAAGAATACATCGTCTGGCGAGTGTTGGAGAACCGACTGGATTGGTTTAGCCTAGAAGGTGGAGAATATGTACAACTGGAAGCGGATGCCGCCGGGGTAATCAAAAGCCGACAGTTTCCTGGGTTGTGGCTGGCAGTGACGGCTTTGTTGTCGGGAGATATGGTTAAGGTATTAGCAACAGTTCAAGAGGGGTTAAACTCAGCAGAACATGAGGAGTTTGTTCAAAAGTTAAAGAATAAAAAGTAGGTTGGGTGAAACGAAGTGCAACCCAACACAGTGTACTGGGCGTGTTAGGTTATATCAATTCCGGCTACATCGGAATGATTACAAATCTGGCTTTTTGGTAAGGAAACATAGATACGGTGGGCGCAAGCTTTGCGCCCCTACATCATGAATGTTATCCCAATGCTACCGGAAACGATATTATGCGATCGCCTACTAAACTTTGGTTCTGACTTAACTTTGCTTAAAGAATTGCTTCAATTTCTTTGGTGTCCATTTCTGATGGTGGAGGATATTTAAAATTGTTTTTTTTACGTCTCATTAATAGTTCTAAGGCTTGACTAAATGCCTCTTCATTATGACGATTTTCAGATAAATATCAACGAACTTCAGTATTACTCATTTGTGACAGTGATTTTTTCATAGTTCAAAAACCTTGCACTTTTATCAGAAAATTCCTCCTGAACTCTTAACTTATTACTTATTACTTATTACTTATTACTTCAAAACCCGCGTCAATCGACTTGATGAGGCAAACCCTAAATAATTATCTCCCTTGTCCTCCTTGTCCTCCTTGTCTCCCTTGTCTCCCTTGTCTCCCTTGTCCCCTTTGCCCCTCTGTCCCTCACTCCCTACTCCCTTCTTCGTTCACCAAGATATACTAAAAATTTGAGATATCCTTCTGCTGACTGCTACTATTCTATGAATTCGCTGCCTAGATCTGTTCCAATTTTCCAGCTTGCTGCTAATGCATCGTCATTAACTGGGGGCTCAAAACAACGCCGCTGGCGTTCAGTGATTGCTGCTTTCCTGGTAGCTTCCATGCTAGGGTTAGTCGCAAAACCCACTGAGGCTTGGGCTCGCACAGAAGTACCAACAGATACAGCGGGTTCCATCCAACCCTACTTAGATAACGTTATCGACAAGGTAACGGAGTTTCGCCTGGATAATGGTATCGAGTTTATTGTCCTCGAACGCCACAGTGCTCCAATCGTTTCTTTTCTCACCTATGCGGATGTTGGCGGTGCTGATGAACCTGATGGCAAAACTGGAGTAGCTCACTTCCTCGAGCATTTAGCCTTCAAAGGTACTGATTTTATTGGCACAAGTAACTACGAAGCGGAAAAGCAACTATTTGTGCGCCTCGATGAGTTATTTGAGCAAATTCAAAGAGCCAAAGCTGCCGGGGAGGAAACAGAAGTTGCCAAGTTAGAGGAGGAGTTTGCCCAATTACAAGCCGAGGCAGGTAAATATGCCCAGCAAAATGAAATGGGTCAAATTGTTGAGAGAGCTGGTGGTGTGGGTTTAAATGCCGCAACCTCAACTGACGCCACCTTTTATTTCTATAGCTTTCCTGCCAATAAACTGGAATTATGGATGTCCTTGGAGTCAGAACGCTTCCTCAAACCAGTGTTTCGGGAATTTTATAAGGAAAAAAAGGTTATCTTAGAAGAGCGTCGTCTACGTACCGATAACTCTCCGATTGGTCAGATGATTGAAGCTTTTTTGGATACTGCCTTCGAGGTACATCCCTACAAACGTCCGGTGATTGGCTACGACACAGATATCCGCAACCTCAGCCGCGCTGATGTACGGGAGTTTTTTGAGACTCACTATATCCCCAGTAATCTGACAATGGCAGTGGTGGGAGATGTTGACCCTACAGAAGTTCAACAGCTAGCTCAGCTGTACTTCGGACGCTACGAAACCAAGCCAGCGCCACCACCAGTAACTGCGGTTGAACCGCCACAGCAAGAAACCAAGGAAGTAACTTTAAAATTACCTTCCCAACCCTGGTATTTAGAAGGGTATCATCGACCAGCAATCAACCACCCCGATCATGTGGTTTATCAAATTATTGGTAGTCTGCTTAGTGATGGTCGCACATCTCGTCTCTATAAGTCTTTAGTCGAAGAGAAACAAATAGCGCTCTCCGCAGCAGGATTTAGTGGCTTCCCTGGAGAGAAGCATCCCAACTTGATGTTGTTCTATGCCTTAACTGCACCAGGACATACAGTAGAAGAAGTAGAAGCAGCATTGCGCACAGAAATTGAGTTACTAAAGCAGAAACCAGTATCTAAACAAGATTTGGAGCGAGTGAAAACCCAAGCTCGTGCTGGTTTATTGCGTTCTCTTGATTCTAATACGGGTATGGCTCGCAATTTGGTGGAGTACCAAGTTAAAACCGGTGATTGGCGCAACTTGTTCAAGGAACTAGACGCAATAGCAGCGGTTACTCCAGAGGACATTATGCGGGTAGCTCAAGGAACTTTCACTCCAGAAAATCGCACCATTGGACGCATTTTACCTAGTGAGTAAGGAGGAGGCAGGAGGCAGAAGGCAGGAGGCAGGAGGAAAGAAAGTTTTCTAACTGGTGGGCTATTTTCGCCACACTGCACTAGCTCCTGCAAGGGTTATCAACAGAAATGACCAATAACCAATGACCAATGACTAATAACCAATGACAATTAACAAGAAACAATCATTAATTCACCACCCTACTAAAACTCTACGCTGGGTAGGACTATTAGTAATGACGATGCTGCTAGTAGTTACCTTACGCTTACCAGCATTTGCCAATACCCCACGGCATTACACTGAGTTAGAATTTCCTCCTTTGCCAGAGATTCAGCTACCGGAGTATGAGCGCTATAAGCTGGATAATGGTATGGTAGTGTATCTGATGGAAGACCATGAACTTCCCCTAGTGAGTGGTACGGCATTGATTAGAACTGGCGATCGCTTCGAGCCATCAGCAAAAGTCGGTTTAGCAATGCTAGCGGGCTCGGTGATGCGCACTGGTGGTACAACAGAACATTCAGGGGATGAACTGAATCAACTCTTGGAGCAACGAGCTGCGGTGGTAGAAACTGGTATCGGTACTGCTTCTGGCAGTGCGAGTTTTAGCGCTCTGAGCGAAGATTTAGAACAGGTTTTTGACTTGTTTGCTGAGGTGATCCAAAAACCGGCATTTCCCCAAGAAAAGCTAGATTTAGCGAAAAAGCAACAGGCGGGGCAAATTGCCCGTCGTAACGATGATCCTGGGGATATTGCTAGCCGAGAATTCACCAAACTGATCTATGGTGAGACTAGCCCTTATGCTCGCACTATTGAGTATACAACCCTAGATCAGATCTCTCGCTCAGATTTGGTAGCCTTCTACGAGGAATATTTTCATCCAGAGAATATGATTCTGGGGATTGTTGGAGATTTTGATTCTGGCAAGCTGCGCCAGCTGATTGAGGAGAAGTTTGGCAACTGGCAACCAGCATCCCCACCCAGGGTAAAAACAGTACCTACTGCTTCCCAAGACAAGCGAGGGGGAGTATTTTTGGTAGATCAACCCCAACTCACCCAGAGTAATATTCTTTTAGGACATTTGGGTGGTCAGTTCAATAACCCAGATTATCCCACTTTGGGAGTATTAAATGAGGTACTCAATGGGTTTGGTGGACGTTTGTTTAACGAAGTGCGATCGCGTCAGGGTCTTGCCTATTCCGTTTACGGCTTCTGGAGTCCCCGTCACGACTATCCCGGTATCTTTCTCGCTGGGGGGCAAACCCGTTCCGATGCGACTGTACCCTTTATTCAAGCTGTCCGTTCAGAAATAGAGAAAATCCGTACAACACCCATCACCGCCAAAGAGCTCACCCAAGCGAAGGAAGGGGTAGTCAACTCGTTTGTCTTCAATTTCCAAAGCCCCAGTCAAACCTTATCCCGGCTGATGCGCTATGAGTACTATGGCTACCCAGCTGATTTTATCTTCAAGTATCTCCAAGGGGTGGAGAAGACAACCATTAAAGATGTGCAGCGTGTTGCCCAAAAATATCTCAAACCTGAGGACATGGTTACTCTGGTAGTAGGTAATACCAAGGAAATACAGCCACCCCTAAACGAATTCTCGACAGAGGTGACCTCGATTGATGTTACTATTCCAGAACCAACCAAAAGTTGAGGTAAGTGGAACTGGCATCCTGCCAGTAGTAAGTGGAACTGGCATCCTGCCAGTAGTAAGTGGAACTGGCATCCTGCCAGTAGTAAGTGGAACTGGCATCCTGCCAGTAGTAAGTGGAACTGGCATCCTGCCAGTAGTAGGTGGTAGGTATTAGGTAATAGGATAAGAAACGACTATAACCATTAACCAAACCATTAACCTAATGGCGAATAGAGAGCATCTTGCCCTACTCAAAAAGGGTGCAGTTAGCTGGATCGAGTGGAGACAGAAAAACCAACATCTATTACCAGACCTCGGTGCTGCTAACCTCAAAGGATTCAACCTTAGGGGAGCTAACCTCAAAGGAGCTAACCTCAAAAGGGCTGATTTGAGTGGGGCTAAATTTATTAGCGCTATCCTCAGCAATGCCAATCTGAGCAATGCCAATCTTCAGGAAGCCGAGCTCATCTATGCTAATCTCATGGGAGCTGAACTTGTTGATGCGGATTTGAGGGGAGCCAACTTGCAGAGGGTAGATCTGAGGGATGCGAACCTGATTGGGGCTGACTTAAGAGAGGTTAATCTGAGGAAAGCGGATTTGGGTAATGCTAACCTAATTGGCGCTAATCTCAGAAATGCTGACCTCAGAGAAGCTAACTTGGTTGGAGCCCAGTTGACAAGAACTAACCTCAGTGAAGCTGACTTGATTGCAGCTACCCTTTGCCATACTAACCTCAGCAGTGCAAATCTCCACGAAGCTGAACTAATTGGGGCTTATCTCTACCAAGCTCAACTCTGTCAAGCTAATTTGAGTGGAGCTCATCTAAGTAAAGCATTCCTCTTCGGGGCTAATTTAAGGGAGGCAGATTGCTACCAAGCAGATTTAAGAGGGACTAATCTCAGCAAAGCTAATTTTCAAGGAGCGAATCTCAGCAGGGCTAACTTCCAAGGAGCTAAGCTTGAGCGAGTAGATTTTGAGGATGCTAACCTTCAGGGAGCAACGATGCCTGATGGGACGATCTACTATTCTAATTCTCAACAGCTTTATACCAAAAATTCCAAGTCCTGACATACACACTTCCTTCTCTCGCCTTGGAGCCTCCTGCCTCGGAGCATTCTGCCTTGGAGCCTTATTCCTAATGACCAATGACAGAGCGAATTTAGGCTCAAGCCTTTATAATGTTTTTATAATGTTCTTAAACAAGATCCGAGTGGAAACCAAGATAAGGAGCATGTCAACTGTGCAAATAGCGCTCAAGTAGTTTGGTAGAGCGATAGCGAAACTCAATAGGCTAACCCTAGAGTTAGATTTCTCTACTAGAAACCTTGTGCTTAGGTATCTCAAACCAACCTACAAATGTGATATTCTCCCCAAAAATAAAAATCCACTGTACAAATTCAGTCATAAGTTGCAAGTTATTTGATTATGAGCACTAGTACTACTAACGACACGAAAACTACCAACAAAAGCAATGGTAACGGAAGTCAAGAAACAGACAAGGCTAAGAAAGAAACCTTAGAATTGGCACAGACTGAGCAACAAGAAGCTTCAGGTGTTGCCCCTTTACCGGGAAATCGCCCGATCGCTTCGAGTGAGCTTCACATTAGTGAAACTGTCTCTATACTCGGCAATCGTCCTGTGGATGCTGCTAATCTACAAGTTAAAGGGACTATCTCTGCCATGGGAGAGCGTCCCATAGTTGCCAGTGACATGAAAGTATATGATACAATTTCTATGTCAGGAGACCGTCCCATTGCCTCTAGTGATCTGGCTTTGACTACCACCAATACTATCTTTAATCGTCCCATTGCCTCCAATGATATAGATGGGTTCGAGGACTTGATGGGTTATCTTGATTAATTAGATTTTAGATTTAAAGCAAGCGGCAGGAAGCTTATTCCTTCTAGAGACGAGAGGCATAGCTACCCGCCGCTTTGTTATAGCAATTCTACGACTTGTGAGGTAAAATTGATCCCCCCTCAGAGGGTGACAAGCAACTTAAACAGTAGGCGGGGTGTGGGGTGTAGGGTCTAGGGTCTAGGGAAAAAGAGGCTTAATGTGACAATCGTTAGGGAGGGTTGAATCAGGTCATGAACGATGGAATCAGCTTTGTGAGGATTGATGAAGTTCTCAATAGCAGCGATGGAACTTTCTTCTTCACCACACCCCACACCCTACACCCAGTCTCGGTGTTTAGGTTTGTTGTCACCCCCTGAGATTGATCCCCCTAAATCCCCCTTGGAAAGGGGGACTTTGAGGTAAAGAGTGTACTTCATGAGTCCGAGAAACACTATATTTGTTATTTAAGGTTACATGGCTAAAGAAAAAAAAGGTCAAAATAAAAAAAAGAAGCCAAAAAACGACAAGGCTACTAACAAACAAGATTGGTTAGTTGACAAGCAATATCAATATTTAGATCTCACTACTAATTTAAATGATCACAATAGCAGTCAAGTCAAGACAATTAAGAGAAAAATCTATGAGCAAGAACTACGTCGTCTACAGGTCGAGTTAGTCAAATTGCAAGAATGGATTAAGCACAAGGGATTGAAAGTAGTTGTCATCTTTGAAGGACGTGATGCTGCGGGTAAAGGTGGGGTAATTAAACGTATTACAGAAAGCTTGAATCCTCGTGTCTGTCGAGTTGCAGCCTTAGGTAAGCCAACAGAGAAAGAAAAAACTCAATGGTATTTTCAACGCTATGTTGCCCATTTACCGGCAGCAGGGGAAATGGTCTTATTTGACCGGAGTTGGTACAATCGAGCTGGTGTTGAGCAAGTAATGGGTTTTTGTAGCCACAAAGAGTATGTAGAATTTTTACGGTCATGCCCAGAATTTGAATGTATGCTCCAACGCTCCGGTATTATCCTGATCAAATATTGGTTTTCTGTCAGCGATGAAGAGCAAGAACGCCGCTTCCAAGCCCGCATTAAAGATCCAACTAAACGCTGGAAACTCAGCCCTATGGATCTAGAATCTCGTGCTCGTTGGGTTGAGTATTCCAAAGCCAAGGATGATATGTTTAATGCCACAGATACTCAAGAATCTCCTTGGTACGTGGTCAAAGCCGACAACAAAAAACTTGCCCGTCTCAACTGTATGAGCCATCTCCTCAGCATGATTCCCTACGAAGATTTGACCCCAAAACCGATTGAATTACCACCACGACAACGGGCAATGGACTATATCCGTCCTCCAATGTCATTACAGAATTTTGTACCAGAAGTCTATTAAATCACCAAGATACCAATGACCAACAATAAAGTTATGTTTGCTTGCAAGAAAAACTCTTGTCGCTCTCAAATGGCAGAAGGCTTTGCGAGAAAACTAGGTGCAGGGAAAATTGAGGTAACCAGTGCTGGTTTAGAAGCCTCCCAGGTTCATCCTACTGCGATCGCGGTAATGTCGGAAATTGCTATTGATATCCACAATCAAACTTCAAACCCCATTAGTGATTTTCAAGCTTCTGATTATAATGTGGTAATTTCCTTGTGTGGTTGTGGTGTAAGTTTGCCCAAGGAATGGTTATTACAAGAAGTGTTTGAGGATTGGCAATTAGATGACCCCGATGGGCGACCAATTGAAGAATTTCGCCGCATCCGGGATGAAATCCAAGAACGAGTATCTAATTTGATCGTTAGTATAAGTAATAATTAATTTCCTAATTTCGTCTGCCTTACTGCCGAACTACTACAGCTTGCGATCGCACCCTACTAAATCTACGAAATCTACTTGGCAACTATGATTCAGAAAACCCGCATCAAAGTACCTCTTGGTAGCAAGATTAATCCCAGTCGCCCCCCTCTTTCTCCAGGAGAAATAGCTAGACGCAAAGCTGAAGGTGAAGCATTTGCCCAACGTTGTCGGGCAATTTTTGACCAAGTTTACCCAGAATTAGTCAAAGAGCATTATGACTGGTTCATACATATAGAACCAGATAGTGGAGATTATTGCATTGACCCTGATGAAGAAGTTTGCTTCCAGAAAATATGCCAGAAGCACCCAAATTCAAGAATTATGGCAATGCGCCTTAATGAAACTGGGACTTGCGGTAGGATATGATTCAGGGATATTTTGGTAGTAAGGGTGAGCTATTTTTTGAGATTGATTTGATTGCTGCTGATGGAGCAATAATTACAGTTGATGCTTTGTTAGATACTGGATTTACTGACTGGTTAGCAATGGACATCCAAGATGTAGAGAGCCTGGGGTGGCAATACATCAAGGAACGTCAGATGAACACAGCAAGAGGAGAAGTCCAATTTAGTCTCCATGA
>JAAHHL010000470.1 GCA_010672185.1 Caldora sp. SIO3E6
TAATCAGACCAAAAAACTCCCCAGAGTACATTACTGAGATTAACTCCTAGAGAGGCAGTTAGCCATTGTAGATAAAATCGAGGAAAGAGGTTCAGAGATTGATTGATGGAATCAGTATGTTCTCCTAGGGTGGGGAGAATATTCATTAGCCAAGGTATAAGAAATAGGCTGCCGACAACAGTACCTAGAAACCAGCCACTCCATTTGACCTCTTGTAAGTTTTTGTGGCGGTAATGATGCCAGATTGTCCAGAGTAATAGTCCAAAGACTAAAAAGAAACCACTCATATGGACTTGGGCACTTAAAATACCTGCTATTCCCCACAAAAAACCGCCCCAGAACTTCCGCCTAAACCAGTAACCAAGGAAAACTAGGAAGCAAAAAGGGGCGAGGATATCTGGTATCCAAATTTTCCGAGAAAAGAGAATAGCCATGGGATTGACGCTGGCAATAGCCAAACCCCATAACCAAGTCCTTTGGTGATTTTTAGCTATCTGCCAAATTACAAAGCCAAAAAATAACCAAATTGTCAACACATTAATCCCTTGTACCCAGCGCACCATAGAGATGGGATCGGATGCCAATTTAGCAATCGCGGCAAAACACCACACTCCAACATAGGGATGGGGAACCGGAATAGAACTGTGTTGCGTACACCATAAATTGAGGCGCGGATCACCATTGGCAATTTGTTGCGCCTGCTCAAACATACACATTTCATCCCCCTTCCACTCCATATCAGCTGCCCATAGCAACCGGAGGAAGCTACCTATGAGCAAAAAACTAATAATTACCAATAACTCGGATTGAGACTGATTGAGTTTAGGGAAGTATTTTTGTAGCAACATTATTAGGGTGTGGGGTGTGGGGTGTAGGGTGTGGGGTACGGAATTTCGGATTTAATTTCCTTGTCTCCCTTGGAACTTCCTGCCTCCTGCCTCCTGCCTCCTGCCTCCTGCCTCCTGCCTCCTGCCTCCTGCCTCCTGCCTCCTGCCTCCTGCCTCCTGCCTTCTGCCTTTCACTTCTCACCTTCTGAAGGAGTTTCGCTATCTTCAATTTGCTCGCTTTTGCCTTTAACGGGAGGTAGTTGCTCAACTAAACCCATTTCAAAGGCAATGTCTGGTAATTCACCAACTATATATTTCCCCGGTTCAAACACCCTGCCAGGGGTAAAGCACATTTGCCTAAGTTCAACCACTTCACCAGGGAGAAACATTCCCCTCCACATTTTTCGCTCTAGTCCCATAACTCACTCTCCTAAGACAAGGGATGAATGGTAATAACATACTCTTCTACCACCTTGTTGCCAATGAGATGCTCCTGGATAATTCGTTCAATCACTTCTGGTGTAGCCTGACGATACCAGACTCCATCTGGATATACCACCATCAGTGGTCCATCAGCACAAATTCTCAAACAGTTGGCTTTGGTACGGAAGATGCAGCTAGGTTGAGCAGCTGTCGGTTCGTCTAGTTGTAACTCTTTGAGGCGTTTTTTTAAGTAGTCCCAAGCTTTGAGACTAACTTTTTTGGAGCAACATTTAGGTTTAGTCTGATCAGCACACAGAAAAACATGTCGCTGAATTTGATTGATGCCTAAACTTTGCACATTAGCTGCTACTAGGTTTTTTACCGCAGCCTCACTGTTGTCGTCAGTTTTAGGATTAGACGATGGGATTGGATGGTTATCGGTTTTCTTTTCTGCCATTGCACCAAATATTTTGCTCAAGTAGAGTCTATCCCTCGATCAATGACGGGGAATTCTAAGCAGATGGGAGCGCCACGAAGTCAATCCACATTGCGTAGAGCTTTTTTCCGTTTACACCAAAACAGAATATAGCAGTTCTCGCAAGGCGCGAGGTTCATCCAAATTGTACATCCTATTCCCAATTCCCCATTCCCAATTCCCAATACTATAACTATTGAGGGCGACAGTCATAACCCCGATTGGTACGCAATTGAAGATCCCTTGCTTCTTCCCAAATTATATTGCTCACATTCGTCAGAGGTTCCGACTTAGCTATACAACTATATAGCTGTGTCTGATTAATGGGGTTACAGTTATAACCCCCATTAGTACGCCTCTGAAGTTCCGCTACTTGCTTCCGAGATACATTTCTCATATCCGTTAAAGAGAACAGCCGAGCATTACAAAAATAAAGCTGGCTAGTTGTTTGAGTTTCACTATACATACGTTGACATTGATAAGCTCCGTTCGTTTGTTGCATCAAGGCGTGGGCATCACCCCATCTTAGGGCAGTCACATCACTAAAACCACGTACTATAGCTCGGCAATAGTATTGCGAGTGTACTGGCACAGGACCAGATGGGGGCAACTGTGCTTGAGCTTTCTGCATTGGCATTAAGGCAGCACCGATTAACAACGAACTGGTTACAGCACCAGCAGTGAGCATTTTTTTTGATTTAGTTGTCATCGCTTGGGATTGGATAGTCTTTATCTGTCCATTGTGGCATTAGCCTAACGGGGTGACAACAAGGCTAAAAAGAAGATGGAGTCTAGGATTTAGGATTTAGGGTGTAGTGAAAATTAAGGTAAGTATTACTGCTGACGAGAGCCCATTGGTGACAAGTTAAGGTAAAGATGTCGTTGTCAAGGGAGCGGAGGAGCAGAGGAGCGGAGGAGCGGAGGAGCGGAGGAAGAAGAATACAATTTTCCTTAAGCCTTGGAGTATTTCCATATATAGGTTTTTTTTAGAACCACTACGCCATATATGGGAGTTGACAAAATGCACGACCTTTTAACTTGTCACCATTGACGAGAGCCTAATCAACCAGGCGTTGATCATCTTTTTTCCCTACACCCCACACCCTGCCGACTTGTTAATTGCTCTGATTGACTTCCTCAACTGACAGGTTGAGAGCTTGGGCAACTTGCTCTACACTCAATCCCAATGCTAAGAGTCGGGGAATAGCATCACGCCTTGCTTTGGCTTCTTGTTCAGCACGTTGAGTTTCTTGTTCGGCACGTTGAGCTTCTTTTTCAGCTCGCTTTGAGGTTTCCACATAAGTCTCCATCCGTTGCCCATCCGGTCGATACAGTTCCAGTGACCCCTTGGCTGTCTCAAATCGGCAGCCCAGTCTCGGACTCAGCCAGCCTTCCATCTTACCAACAGGCATCAACTTTTTGCCTTGTTTTAACCACCCCTTAAGTAAATTTTTCGCCGGATCGTACAGATAATATTCCTCTACGCCATGACGCTCATAGAAGTTAAATTTGGACAGCATCTCTGTGGATGTGTTGCTCTTGGAAAGAATTTCAAAAACCACTTGCGGCGCTATATTGTCCTCAAGGAATTGCTTATAGGAGCGCCGATCGCCTTTAGGACGACCAAAGACCACCATCACATCTGGAGCCTGACTTGCTGGCACCCCTTCTACAGCTTCTACCGGATACCAGAGTAAATCTCCAGCAACAAAAACATTAGGGTCATCAGCAAACAGGGAATCAATGCCACCCTGAATAGTGGTAATTAAACGAAACTGAATGGTATTGTCAGACAAGGGTAAACCATCGCTTTCAGGATAGAGCCCATCGGAATCGACGGTGGTGGGTTGAAGTTGCTGAACCATAGTACCAGCTTCTGTGCCAAATGCAGCACTTTCTATGTTATACTAATAATAGAAAGTGGCTAGAAAAAAAGAGCATTAAGGATA
Organism: Caldora sp. SIO3E6; assembly: GCA_010672185.1. GTDB lineage: Bacteria > Cyanobacteriota > Cyanobacteriia > Cyanobacteriales > Coleofasciculaceae > Caldora. The sequence goes on from JAAHHL010000470.1 coordinate 3,675, forward strand.
TATTATCAACCAGTTAAAGAACGGATAATCTCTTGAGAGAGTGTATTGATTACTTCTACGACTGTATGCTTTATGTCTTGTAGATTATGAAACTAGAGTAATTTTTCAAGATGCAAATTAAGATGAACAAACGCAGGAACTGGAAAGCCTTGTTCTACGTCGTCAGAGTTTAGCATATGCATTAAAATAGTACACCCTAATCATTAAAAACAGGGTTGCTGATATCCTATAACCCACGGTTTTGAGGGAATACATGCTGTTACTCTTTCCTGGTTTTAGTAATTATAGTGTACTAGGTTGACGGATCGAGCTGTTGCAGCTAGCTCATTGGATGACTGATAGCAGCTCTAATATGGGTGTTATCGAGCAAAAGTGATACATCAAGTTGCTGATACCGAAATTAATAACGAAAAACAGTAAACCATGATGGGATTAGACGACTTTACTCTAAGCACAATTACTAGTCTTATATCTAGCGTGATTTACGATGGAATCAGAGGCTTACCCCGCTTCCAGCGCCGCAAGATTGAAAGCTTTGTCCAGGATGCAACGGCAGAGGTTGTTAAGCCTCTATTATCGTTTCTTGAGCACGAAGGAATTTCAAAGGATAAACAACGTCGTCTAATTGAGACTTGTATTGAAGAACTGCGTCCTCTGACTGAGGAACCAGCACTGCTGTTTCAGGGTTCTCTCGATGGACAAAAGATTTTTAACAAGCTTTACGCTAACCGTGATTTGCCGCAAGTGGTCATTGAAGATGGGTTGAAAGATGTATATACGCTCTTGTGCCCTCGAATTGCTACCTTACTCTGCAAAGTACCTGCTGTAGTAAGAGTTTGGGAAAATGAGGCTTTGTCTGAAAATTTTCGTCGTTCTGATGAGATTATAGATAAGCTTGACGAGCTAGTAAAATCATCAGTTACGCGCTGGAATAGTTATGTAAATCTTTATGGCATAGAAGAGCTAGTAAGTTTTGAAATTGAAGACAGTCCAACTTCATTAGGAGTTGCAGAAATAGACGATAATGAGCGTCAAGAAATTCGTCTGGGTCAAGGATTTCGTCTAGTATATCAGTTTCCGTTTTTTGGTTATGCACTACTAATGCAAGGAATTAATTCTACCTGGGTATTCACACGTCTCAGTAAGTGTAAAAATTCAGCACTTGACAAAAAAACTAACTATATTCAAGAGCGAATTGCAAGAGTTACGGTCGATAGTTGGTCGGTACCAACAAACGGACGTTACTTACGAGAAAAGGTAGAGCTTGGGTTGCATCGTTTTGTTCTTTTGCTCTCGCAGAAACCATTTTCAGAAACAATCCAAGAAATAATTTTTCAAGAAACTAACGAACTTAGTTCGTCGGCACTCAGAATCTTGGTTGAATACGTTGAAAGTGAATTTTCAAGCATAAAATTAATAGTCGCAGAGTGTGACATCATTCGATAGAGCTGTATTTTAGAGCTTCCTATAGCAAAAAAATGAATTCCTTCATGCACTATAGTAAGGATGTTGAAGAGTTTACACGAAAGTATGGTCGTCCAATTGAGGGGCGACGCTCAACTGAACCTCTGGTTTCGAGAACTTTAGATCTGGCAAAAAATCTTTTTTCCGAAGCAGAGATAGAAGAAGGATATGATGGCTCAGTGCTAGTAGCCCTAGATAATGAAAATTTACTGGCTCTGACCTGTCTTGCTGATAAAAAACTGGGAGCCTTTGCAACCTGCGTGGGCAAGACATACTTTGTCACGATTAATTTCAGTGTTATTCGGCTACTATTCAACCTATCTCTTGCAATTTGGAGAGATCAGCGTTTTCTTTCGCATATTTCTATACGTAATATTAGAGACACTACATATCTAAGTACTGAGCTTATTCCACAGGGTTTTGAAGAAATACTTCTCCACGATAAAGTATTTTTTAACGAAATTCGACACACAGTTTTCTATCGGTGTTTTGAACAAGCTATAAGTTTTTTCTGGTTACATGAAATAGCGCATGTATGTTTGGGTCACATAGATATCTGTACAAAATCTGGAAAATCATTGGGAATTATTGATGAGTTCCTGAATGCTGCCGATTTTGATGAGGATGAGCCAGATGAATCGATACAAGACATAATTCCTTATCATGCATTTGAGATTCAAGCTGATCGCTGGGCATTAGATAAGCTCTTTGGAAAATGTCACCAGCAAATCATTTTTAACTCTGCTAGTGATCTTAAATTGCTCTCTACAGCGATTGGTTGTACCTTATTTCCGCTATCTTTACATGGATATAACTTACTACGAAACAAGCCTGATATTGCAAAATATCACCCTCCTCTTTGGTTTAGAGCTGATAGCCCGCACTGCATGCGCAC
>JAAHHL010000471.1 GCA_010672185.1 Caldora sp. SIO3E6
GCTCAAAAACCTGGCATCAACCCGGGTAACCTTGGGGGATGCAGATGCCCAGAACTAGGATAAATGCTGCATTCATTCTTACTTATTACTTGTTACTTGTTACTTGTTACTTATTCAGCAAGCCCTACTTAGGGTTGGCTGAATAAGCACAGGGGAAGCTAGGGGAGAACAAGGTTGGCACTGTGTCTCCATATCTGCTAGTATAAATGCATTCATGAATTCATGCAAACATGAACACAACGATTCTTTAATTCATGCGACACTAGAGAGGTAAGTAAATTGCTATAACAACTGACAGATATGGTTTCCAAGAGAGCTGACCCCAATTACCAACAGATTAGTGGGTACATCCTAAAAGAAATAGGAACTGAATTTAAAGTTGCCTGTACCCGTATGGGAGTCAGCCACAGTGAGGGGTTAGAACAAGCAGTAACCTTGTGGCTTACTCAAAACACTCAACAAAGCGCAAAAAATAGAAAAAATGACTGATGAACAAATAGCAGAAATAAGGCTGCACATCCAGGCACTTGAAGCCAGTGATCAAGATTTTGCTCGAAAAGCTAACACTCTGTTAGATGAAATTATTGTTAATGACCAAGCTATAGAAAGTCTGACAAGAAATTTAAACGATTTTCTTACAGAATCAAGTAGAGATAGAGAAGCAGACAGCGAACGTATTGCTTTCAACGAAATGCGTCTAGATGTATTTCGGGAGAGAATACTACTACAAGATGAACGCTTTAATACTGTACAGCAAAACATAGACAGAAATACCCAAAATATAGACAGAAATACTAGGGATATAGCTGACTTGCAATTACTTGCCACTCAAGTACTTCAGTCAGTCTCTGCGTTGAGGCAAGCTCAACAAATTTCTGTGCAACAGGCTGAAGCAGATCGAGCTGTGATGGCGGAAATCTTGCAATATCTAAGGAATCAATATCCAGGCAATGGAAAAGGGGGAGCAAGTCAATGAGCAACACATTAGTAAAGCTCTTAAGAAACACTCTGGCTAATTGCTAATGGCTAATTGCTAATTGCTTTCAAGAAACAAGGCAGGAGGCAGGAGGCAGGAGGCAGGAGGGAAGAGGATTTGGCTTGTTTCTTTCCTTCGTAGGGGGCGGTGCGCCGCCCGTGGGGCGGCTCTTAAGAAACACTCTGGCTAATGGCTAATGGCTAATTGCTAATTGCTAATTGCTAATTGCTTTCGAGAAACAAGTCAGAAGGCTCCAAATCCGGTTGAGAAACAGCCAATTGTTGTCACTAATAGCCCTCTGGACGTAATTTAATAGTAAAGATACTACCTTGACCCAATACACTCGAAAGTGTCAGGCTACCTTGATGTGCCTGAACAATTGCCTGGGCAATAGCTAAACCTAATCCAGCACCGCCTGAGCTTCTAGAGCGATCGCTACTAACTCGATAGAAGCGCTCAAAAATCCTTGTCTGTTCTTTGGGTGCAATTCCAATACCTGTATCTTGAATCTGAATCAAAGCCTGCTCTTCACTACTATCTAAGATAACTCGTATTTGACCACCAGGGGGGGTATATTGGATCGCATTAATTATTAAGTTAGATACCAAGCGATAAAGCTGCTCCTCATTACCTAAGACATTCAGTGGTGTATCTACCCTTACCTCGGAAGTCAATGTTACCTTGGCAGCAATTGCTAAGGCTGCTAATTCTTCTACTAAGTCACTGATAATATCATTCAAGCAGCATAGTTGGTGTTGCACTGATAAAATTTGTCGCTCTAGACGGGCCAGCAGTAGCAAGTCAGCTACCAATTGGGTGAGCCGCCGATTTTGACGCTCGACGGTTCCCAGAATGTCCCTTGCTTCTGATGGAGACAGGTGAGGCATTCGCAAGGCTGATTCAACGGTAGCCCGAGTAGCAGCTAAAGGAGTACGCAACTCATGGGCAGCATCAGCGGTAAACTGTTGTATCTGCTGATAGGATTGGTAAATTGGTTGCATGGCGAATCTTGCTAGCCACCAACTAGAGATACCTACTAAACCCATGGTTACAGGTAATCCTAGTACCAAAATCCATCGGATCACAGCAAGATAGTTGTCAAAATCTTGGAGAGAGCGCCCTACTTGTAAGTATCCCCAGGGATAATTATCTTGGGTATGCAGGGAGATAGAAATTTGGTTGTATCGTTTACCAGTAGAATCTTTCAGGGTTTGCCATTGCTCGGTTCCTGATGTTTCCAGTAATCCCGGTGGCATAGTTCCCGCTACCCCCACCAACTGTTCTGAAAGATCCAATAAGCGCACATAATAGTTGCCTTGGTGAATAGCGCTGAGAGTATGGCGCTCAAGATGGCTGTTGTTGCTCAGACAGGGATTGCCCGTTAAACAAATATCGGGTAAAAGTCGCTTGGCCTCAGGTTCAAATTTTCCAGGCTGCTGTAGAATCGGCTCAATGCTATCATGCAATGTACCAGCAACAGACTTTAGCTCACGGTCAATAGTTACCCAATGAGCATGAGCGATCGCTTCGTATACTCCCAAGCCACATAGACTGAGAATTACTCCCATCACACCTGCATACCAACTAGCCAAGCGCCAGCGGGTTCGATTAAACAGTTCATTTTGATTCATCGGTTGGCTGGAAACGATACCCCATGCCATGCACGGTTTCAATTAAACCCAAGCAGCCTGAATCTGCTAATTTGCGCCGTAACAGCCGCATTTGAGCTGCCACGACATTACTCAGGGGTTCAGCACCGATTTCCCACAACTGATTGAGAATTTGGTCACGGGTGATAATCTGGTGCGGGTGTTTCATAAAGTACTCTAACAGCTGGAATTCTTTAGTTGTCAGGGGAATCAGCTGTTGCTCCCCGGATGATTTCTGCCAATAAACTGTGTAGGTGCTGTAATCTAAAGTTAGGTTTCCTACCTGAAGTTGTTGAGGTTGAAGCTGAGGGGAACGTCGTTGCAAGGCTCTTAACCGTGCTAGGAGTTCTGCCATACCAAACGGCTTTACCAGATAATCATCTGCTCCTGCATCTAATCCAGCTACCTTATCCTCCATCCTGTCTTTGGCTGTCAGCATCAAAATCGGCAGTGGATTCTTCTTAGCACGCAACCGTTGACATAACTCTAATCCTGATATTCCTGGCAGCAACCAGTCAATAATTGCCAGAGTATATTGTGCCCACTGATTTGCCAAACAGTCCCAGGCTTGATTACCATCTAGCACCCAGTCAACTATATACTTTTCTTGATTGAGAGTTTGCTTGATTGCAGCGCCTAAATCTGGTTCGTCTTCAACTAGGATAATTCTCATAATATAGCAGTACGCACTAAGGTTAGGACAACTCTTACTTCTAAAACCTTGTTAGAGTCAACTTTTGCCTTCTGCCCTCTGCCCTCTGCCTTCTGCCTTGCGCGTAGCGCTATATCATCTTAGCTTTTAGCTTTATTTTTTCCTCCACTTAAACTCCATCATGGCTATCCCAGAACTCGAACAACAACTCTTACAACTTTCGCTCAACGATAAACTGTATATTATCCAACTGCTCGCCCAAAGCCTTACCGCACCTAATCACAAAACCAACCCAGACGAACCCAGTAAACTCTCAGAGTTTTTCCGTCAATCTCCTCTAACTGAATTCAGCGAAGAGCTGGACTTTAGGTGTTAGGTATTAGTATCTTGACACACAAGAGAAGGTGTCGTACTTGAGTTTCTACTGAACATCTAACCAGAAGTCAGCGGTGACAATTTTGCCATTGCGATTAAACTGACCCCAAGCTTTGTATTTTCCTGATTCTGGAAAGCTAGTCACAAAATGAACCTGTCCATCTGAAGTATCTTTGAGAGCATGGGCATGAATATAGTCTGCTCTGGTTAAAGGAGATGAATTTTTGACAATTACTAAATGTCCTAGTTCTCCTAAGTAAGGCTGCAAGTCATCAACAGCTTGATTATTTGCCTTATCTTTTAAATTAAACATTATCGTGACTTCTTCCTCAGCTTTGAGCGTAGGTTGCGATAAGGTAAGTTCAACCTCAGTATCATCAAAAGTTTTAGAGCGGTTTAGGTCAACTTCCGGCGTAGCTGGACTGTTTCCTGAAACTTCGGCTTGCAATACTGAGACTTGTTCATTTTGCCCGGAAGGTTTGTAATCACTAAACAATGTATAATTTCCTGGTTGAGGAAAAGTTGCTTCAACTTGAAAGCGTCCATTTTCTTTGTAGTCAGGATGAATGTGGTCGTAAAATTGGAGGTCATCACTGACTACAATCAAGTGCATGATTTTTTCTTGAAAAATTTCAAAATCAGCAACCGCTTTGCCCTCTGAGTCTTGAATATCAATCATTAAAGCAGCTGGTTCATTGGGTTTAATTTCCGCTGGAGCCATTAGTGTAGCCTGGGTAGTGACTGAGTTTTCGGTTGTGCCATGATTGTGGCTGCCGTGATGGTGCTCAGAGGAATTATCTGATGCTGTATGCTCATCACCATGACCTTTTGTGTGTTCTGTTTGAGCAGATGTGTCTCCAGATGTTGGTGGTTGTGAGCAGCTTTGAACTAAGAATAAGCTGGAAGCGATAAAGAATGCGCTAACTAAATGATTCATGGAAAACCTCGCTACTAATTTGAATGTAAAAAACAGTAGGGGCGAAGCATTTGGGCGACAATTTAAGTACATATACCCAAATATAACTATCCAAATGCTTCGCCCAAACCCCTTGCAGCCAAATGTATTTCTTATGTTCCTCTATAGTAATAAGTTAATTGTTACTTGGTAATTACCTAACACCTACTACTGGCAGGATGCCAGTTCCACCTACCACTTTATTGATTAAACGAAAAACGACCATTAACTTTTTCCCCTTTGATATCTGTCTGAATCACAACCTTATACTCACCAGGTGTTTTCTCCGGCAGAACAGCAAAGTAGTGTTTACCTTCAGTATCATAGGTAAAATCTAAGGACTTTTGCTCACCATTAGGTAATTGCACTTGACCTTTGACTTGAGCATCAGGAATTGCTTGGTGATCACTCCCAGTTTGTAGAAAGAAATCTAGGTGAACTCCACTATCCTCCGGCAGAGAGACCAACTCTAAATGGTAAGGACCAGATTCAACTACTTGACCCCCTTGAGAAACAGTTGAATCGTGCCCTTTAGCTGTAGATTTAGGAGCGTCAGTTTCAGTGGTAGTTTCTGCAGTAGTAGTTGTCTCGGTTTCTTCTGTACTACTGCCACAAGCAGCTATAAACATGAGTCCGACAGTACCGATAACGATTAGACTAGTTTTTAATGATTTCATGGTTTTATTTCCTTATTAATTGAAAATTTGGGAATGGGGAATGGGGAATGGGGAATGGAGAATGGAGAATTGGGAACCCTCATTAACTCTTCACTTATTACTTATTACTTATTACTTATTACTTCAAAAGAAGCGCCCAAACTGAGCGTACAAAGCTGGCAACACCAACAGGGTTAGTGCTGTTGAAGTAAACAATCCTCCTAAGACCACTATCGCTAAAGGTTGTAAGATTTCCTTACCAGCACCTGTGCCGATTACCAAGGGAACCATCCCCAGTGCGGAAGTCAGCGCCGTCATCAAAATTGCTACTAACCGTTCCATCGAACCCTCAAAAATCACTTGCTTCAGGGGCATTCCTTTAGCCAACTTATTGTTGTAGTTGTCTACTAGTAGTAAGCCGTTGCGGGTGGCAACACCGAATAGAGTGATAAATCCTACCATTGAGGCAACAGAGAGGATGCCACCGCCGAGGGCAACGGAAAAAATACCTCCAGTTAAAGCCAGAGGTAAATTGAGCATAATCATCACCGTTGCTGAGATAGATTTGACGGCGAAGTACATTAACACAGCAATAACAATCAGTGCTAAAGTGCCAAAAATGAGTAAGTTTTGGGATGCCCGCTGTTCTGAGACAAACTGACCCCCGTACTGTATAAAATAGCCGGAAGTTCCTTGTACCTGTTCCGTCACTGCGGCTCGGACATCCTTAACTACGCAGATCGGAAGAGCGGGCTGGTATG
>JAAHHL010000472.1 GCA_010672185.1 Caldora sp. SIO3E6
TCATCAGACAGACTCATGAAGATATCACTCATCACTCGCCAGAATTGCCCTAATCCACTGTAATAAGCCAGTTGTCGTACTTGCTCAGGCAAAAACTCAGGAAAGATCTTGTCGATTCCCCCCATCAGAGGATTGCCTCGAAACTTTGCCTTAACTGCGGCAGCAGATCTCTCTTTAAACTCTGGTGTATCTAGATAAGCGTCCAAACCACCGCCACCATGCCAAAGCATCGCTTTCATACAGTATTCTGCATACTCGAAATTAATGCGGTCATGCCACCAGTGACGCAGTAATCTATTTAAGGAGACTTCCCCATTGAAATACTTAAAGAAGGGGAAAAATACTAGAAATTGATGATCCGCAATGTAAATCAGATTGCGAGAGTAGGCATCAAGCACCACACCGTAGCTATGGAGAATACCTACAACCTCCAAAACATTTTCTGGTGAATCCGGCAGCAAAGCATCACCAGCTTGCAACCGCTTGATGTAGGTTTCTAGAGGATGATTCCGGGACTTGTTTTTGCTGGCTAACATTGTTTGTTGTTGGTTGTTGGTTGTTTGTTGTTTGTTGTTTGTTGTTTGTTGTTTGGGAATGGGGAATGGAGAATGGAGAATGGAGAATGGAGAATGGAGAATGGAGAATTGGATAGTGTACATATCTTCCCCATCTCCCCATCTCCCCATCTCCCCATCTCCCCATCTCCCCATCTCCCCATCTCCCCACACTCCCTCAGCTCCCTCAGCTCCCTCAGCTCCCTCAGCTTCCTCACCCGGGAGGTTGGTAGGAAACTACGGAAGGCGGCTCAATCACCATTGCTGCTGTTGTTGTCTCACTCAAATCGATTAGCCATCCCGGCTGTAGTCCTAAGACAACGATTAAAATGGCTAAAACAATTGCTGGGAGACGCTCACTCCAGTTGGCTGGGGGTAAATTGATCACTAATGCAGACAAACGACCAAAGAAGGCTTTCTCCATTAGAATCAAGTAGTAAACAGCGGTTAAGCCAGTACCTATCATACAGAGGATAGTTTGTACAGGGAAGATCGAGAAACTACCCCGAAATACTAAGAATTCCGAGATAAATCCTACCATTCCAGGTATTCCTGCACTCGCCATCACACCTACCACCATCAGGCTACCGGTGATGGGCAAGCCTCTTTCCCAGTTGAAAAGACCCTCAAGAACACCCAAATCCCGTGAACCGGTCTTTTTATAAACAATACCTACTAACAAAAACAATAGTCCAGAGATCAAACCATGACTCACCATTTGGAGCACCGCTGCAATTAGGGCAATCGGTGTAGCGGCAGCAGCAGCCAGTAGAATATAACCCATGTGGGCTACGGAACTAAAAGCTACCATTTTTTTCATGTCTTGTTGAGCGATCGCATTGAAAGCACCGTACAGTGAACTTACCGCTGCCCAAATTGCTAGGGCAGGAGCTAGCATCGCCCAACTATCTGGGAATAAGCCTAAGCCAAATCTTAACAGACCATAGGTGCCCAACTTTAACAGCACCCCTGCCAAGAGAACGGAAATGGGGGTTGATGCCTCAACGTGGGCATCCGGCAACCAGGTGTGGAAAGGTACTAAGGGAATCTTGATACCAAAACCAACTAAAATTGCTCCTAGTAGTAGCAACTGCTGACCTAAAGGTAGTAATGATGCTAATTGTTGGGTTTCTAGGTAAGCAAAGCTAGAAGCACCACTCAAAAATCCGATACCGAGGAATGCTGCCAGAACCAGGGCTCCAGAAACTGCTGTATACAGGAGAAACTTGGTTGCTGCGTAACCTCGCCGTTTGCCTCCCCAAATGGCAATCAACAAATATAAAGGAATCAGTTCTAGCTCATAGAAGATGAAAAATAGTAGCAAATCTTGAGCGAGGAATGCACCAGCAACCGCAGCATTCAGTAACAAAATTAAAGCGTAGTAAAGCCGGTGACGGGGTAGGTTTTCATCACTGCTGTGGATGGCAATTGCTGTGAGTAAACCATTGAGTATCAACAATGGCATCGACAAACCGTCTACTCCTAGACTGTAGGTCAAACCTATAGTATCAATCCAGGGAAAATACTCACTGTACTGCATTTCTCCCACAGTGGGGTTAAATCCGAACAGCAAGACAATCGACCAAATAAAAGCACCAATAGCAGTTGCCAGGGCTACTTGACGGGCAACTTTAGGTGTGAAGTTTGCCGGTAAAAATGCTACAAGCGCGGCAATTAATATCGGCACCCAAATTAAGGCACTTAGCATAGTTTGTTGTTTGTTGTTTGTTTTTGGTTGTTAGTTGGTTAACCCATAAGTAAGTAGGTAAGGGTTAAACTATTATCAATGACAAATGACAAATGACAAATGACAAATGACAAATAACTAATTACCTGTTATTAATGACCATTGCTCCAAAGACCATTGACTCAAGGGCCACTGATTTAATGGCCAAGTCATCAGCAGAGTGAACAGACTTACTCCGAGAAGGATAGTTAGTAGGTAAAACTGAGATTTACCAGAAGCACTGTACTTTAAGCTTTGACCACTAAAAACTGTTGCCAAGCCAGTGAGATTGACTAAACCATCCACTAGATAACGGTCAATCCAAGCACTAATCTTAGCCAACAGACTAACGGCAAATACTACCGTTAAGCGGTAAAGTCGATCTACGTAAAAGTCATAGGCAAGCAAGTCCTGTACAAATCTCACCGGGAGTAAAATCGAGCGTGAGCCGGTTCTGGAAAAATCAACGAAAGTACAGACAATGCAACCTACTGCACCAGACAAGACTAATAACACTTCCGCTAAGAGGTTGTTGAGGTAGGCATACTGAAAGGGAGACAACAACCCAAGTTGCTTCATCAACAGTGGCATGGCTAGCACGACAACAGTTAAAGCAACCATCGGTAATGCCATTGCCCAAGGTACTTCCGGTGCTCTTCTCGTCTTTGGCTGAGGATCTCCTAAGAAAACTAGACGAAACACACGGGTTAAACCGAAAGCAGTGAGACCATTAACTAACAAAAAGGTGACCACTAGCGAGGGGTAACTCACCCAAAAAGCTTTTATTCCTTCTCCCATAGCCCAAAAGCTGCCCAAAGGCAGTATGGCAACTGTACCAGCAGCACCGACGACAAAGGCAGTAGTAGTAGCGGGCATTCGAGACCATAAACCACCCATTTCTGTAATGTCTTGGCTATTAGTATTTAAAATGACGGAGCCAATGCTCATAAACAATAGTGCCTTGGCAACTGCATGGGTAAGGAGCAAAATTGCTGCAATATCAGCTCTTCCAACTCCAATGGCAATAAATACCAGACCAAGAAAAGCACTGGTGGAATGGGATAAGGCTCGCTTAATATCAATTTGAGCGATCGCAACTAAAGAAGCTCCTACTGCGGTGACTGTGCCAATGACGATCAAGGCTTCTAAAGTTGCTGGGGACATGGCGAGAACTGGCAGTAGTTTAATCAACACATAAGTACCAATACCTACCACCAAAGAATTTCGCAATACTGAGGCTGGGTTGGGGCCTTCCATTGCTTCATCCAACCACAAATGCAGGGGAAATTGAGCACATTTACCAATCGGACCAGCAATCAAGGTAAAACCCAACAAATTGGCTTGCCAAGGTGGTAAATCAGCATTAGCTGCCCACTCATACAAGTCAGGAAAGTGCAAGCTTCCAGCTAGGGTTGCCAAGGCGACAACTCCGATCAATAGTAGAATGTCTCCTACCCGTTTGGTTAAAAAGGCATCTCGTGCCGCTTTCACCACTAAAGGCTGAGCATACCAAAAACCCACAATAAGATAAGTAGAGAGGGTGAGCATCTCTAGCAAGGCATAGGTAAGGAACAGGGAATCGCTCAAGGCAATACCAACCATCGCCCCCTCAAAAAATCCCAACAGGGCAAAAAAGCGAGCTAGTGCCCAATCTTTTTCCATGTATCCCAGAGCAAAAAGTTGAGCTAGCAGACTTAAACTCGTAACAGCTTCTACCGTTCCAACACTTCCCGGTGAAACATTCAACAACAAATCTAAATCTAAATCAGCAACCTGTAGCCAGTGAAATACTAACAACTCATGTGCGGGTTGCTGCCATGCCCGGTAGAGGAGGAACCAACCGTGCAAAGATGCCACAATGGTCATCAAGATGTTAACGTAAGCAGCTGGCCTCGGGCCTGTGCGACGAATCAACCCTGTCGCCCAGGGTAGGGTTAACATAGCACCCAACAAACCATAACAAGGCAGCAACCAAACATTCTGAGTAAGAAACTCACTCATCATTCATTGACCTCACTACTTTTTCTAATCACTTAAAATTCGATGAACCAGGGAATTGTTGAAAAATGTTAATAACGACTCCAAAATACTTGCAAAAATGACATTAGTTTTATACAGAAAACTAATAATTTTTTTAATTGTTGCTTAGTCGGCTTCCACCCTGAGTTACCAATTATCGGCCAGAAAAAACTGGAGGTATTGATGCTAATTGTTCCTTACTGAAACATCACCAAATCAGGGTTGGTGCTGGGAATAACAAGGAAACTCAATACCACTAATCAGAGCTAGTTATAGCAAAATTCAGCGCATCAGACCCAATCTTGTTCGCGACACAATGTAAGGATATTACCAGAAAACCTCCCAGTTTTCTGGCAGGGGTAAAGTCTAACTGATATAAAAATTATAAAAATATTATAAAACATAAAGTGACCATTCTCCAAAATGGTGAATTTTCGTTAAATATTATGGAGAATCAGTCGATTAATATTAATTTTTATTAAGTTTTTCATTAAGAAGTATTATGACAATTTATATTGTCAAATACACTAAGCTTCTCTATGCTTAATTTGACTGTCAATTTAAGACAAGATTTCTCAAGCTAAAAACTGAGAATCTTTGTCCAGTTTTTGCTGAGTATAGATTTGTTGCAGTTATATCTGACTAATCCACATAGGAGAAACCTGTAAATGTCAATTGCCGTAGGAATGTTAGAAACACTAGGATTTCCCGCTGTCGTCGAAGCGGCAGATTCTATGGTGAAAGCTGCTCGTGTTACCCTTGTGGGTTACGAAAAAATCGGTAGTGGTCGCGTTACCGTTATTGTTCGAGGAGATGTCTCGGAGGTGCAAGCTTCCATATCCGCTGGGATTGAGAGTGCTAAGCGGGTTGAAGGAGGCGAGGTACTGTCCCACCACATTATTGCTCGTCCCCATGAGAACTTGGAATATGTACTACCAATTCGTTATACCGAAGCTGTTGAGCAATTCCGCTCTTATTAGCCAGCATAGCCTTTAACTAAGTCCGGTTGCCCTCAAAATCCCATAGTAACTACTTTTCTTAAAATCTTGGAGTAACACTGATGTCAATTGCCGTAGGAATGTTAGAAACACTAGGCTTTCCCGCTGTCGTTGAGGCGGCAGACGCAATGGTCAAAGCCGCTCGTGTTACCCTTGTAGGCTATGAAAAAATTGGTACCGGTCGTGTGACAGTTATCGTTCGAGGAGATGTCTCAGAGGTACAAGCCTCAGTTGCTGCGGGGAGAGATGGTGTGAAACGAGTGAAAGGAGGTAGGGTATTATCCCACCATATTATTGCTCGTCCTCACGAAAACCTAGAATATGTTTTGCCGATTCGTTACACCGACGATGTAGAGCAGTTTCGCGAGAGCACCACTGGTATCCGAGCGGTTAATCGACCTTAAGATAATCCAATGCAAATTGCTAAAGTTCGCGGCACGGTTGTCAGTTCTTACAAAGAACCAAGTCTCAGAGGCGTTAAATTTCTCTTAGTGCAATTCCTTGATGAGGAAGGACAACTATTGCCCAAGTATGAAGTGGCAGGAGATATTGTTGGTGCAGGTATAGATGAGTGGGTGTTGGTCAGCTTTGGCAGTGCGGCTCGTCAGGTAGGTGAAACTGATAAGCGTCCCCTTGATGCCATGGTGGTAGGCATTATTGACACAGTAAGTGTAGGTAATCATCTGCTCTACAGCAAGAAAAATCAAACT
>JAAHHL010000473.1 GCA_010672185.1 Caldora sp. SIO3E6
CTACGCGAACGCACTACACCTAAAAATGTAGGTTGGGTGGAACAAAGTGAAACCCAACACAATTTGCTCCGGAGTTGGGTGTAGCGATAGCGAAACCCAACCTACTTATTCCACCATTTTAGCTGTACCACGCTACTAATTCGCCGCTGCCTGAATTTCCGATTCCACCAACTCACGAAAATGGATAACATCTTGATGAGGATCAGCGTGGTTCACTCGCACATGCAGGTATTCGCCTAATTCTACCGAACGATTAAAGCGCATTGCTAGCTCTAAACCCAAATCTTCCAACAGAATTAGCCCTAGATTATCGTCCTCTCGGAGCCAGCGCAGTACTAGTGCTTGCCAAACTTGATCAGTATTACGCCGTAAATATTCTAATCCCCAATAACGATTAGTTTGACGCTCTACCAAAGTTGCCTCATAAGCTGCGGAACTGACACTCTGCATAGTCTCTTGCAGTAATTGACTCTCAAAGGGCAGTGGGTCACCTCTTAAATGAGCTTTGAGCTGAAAGTGATTGAGTAGGTCATTATAACGACGGATGGGAGAAGTGACTTGGGTGTAAGCAGCTAAACCCAAACCCGCGTGTCGCACAGGGGTAATACTCATTTCACTTCTGGGCATACACCGACGCAAAGCACAGAAGCGGACTGGTCCTGCGGGTAATTGCTGTAACTCTTCTTCTGAGGGCAGTTCTGGATGTGACTGTCCCCTAAAAGTTAGGGGAAGTTGATGGGTTTGTCCATAATGTCCTGCTACTTCACCCGTTAGAATCATCATCTCTGCTACCATTTGTCGCGATCGCGAATCATCTAGTACCTCAATAATGATTTCCTCATCATGTTTGACTTTGATGACGGACTCTGGCATATGAATATTAATCGAACCTTGAGAACGTCGCCACTCTTGTCGTCGTTTTGCCCAAGTCGCGATCGAAGTTATTTCTGTTTCTGCCTGTACCCCTAACTGCAACATTTCATCGACATCTTCGTAGGTCAGGCGATAGGTCGGTTTTACTAAGCTAGCATTGATTTGATACTCCTGAACTTTGCCAGTTTCATCTAGGATGACACCAAAACTGAGTGCAGGACAGATTTTACCTTGAATCAAACTCATCGGACCTGTGGCTAGTTCTGAAGGAAACATCGGAACCATGCCGGTGGGTAGATACAAGGTTGTACCACGCCTTCGTGCCTCTAAGTCTAATTTATCTCCTGGGATCAGCAAGCGTGTGGGGTCAGCAATATGAATCCAGAGCCTTTCCCTGCCGTCATCAAGTAGTTCAAAACTTAAACCGTCGTCGATTTCTTTGGTGCTTTCATCATCAATGGTATATACCTTGAGACCAGTCAAATCCAGGCGTTCTGAATCCGGATCAGGAGGTGGAGAATCCAGGTATTGTTGCCCCACTGCCAGCACCTCACGACTAAAGTTAACAGGGATTTGACTACGCCGTAAAAACACATTCTCGTGTTTACTCCACAAGCCTAGTTCTACTAACAAATCTCTGGTAGTTTGAGGATTTTGAGACAGTTCCAAAGCTACCAAAATTTCTTGGGCAGTGTGGGAGACGTTATCTGGGTTGAGGACATATTTTTCCAAAGCATTAATGCGGGAGCGATCGCTATCCTGCCACTCCACAGAAGCACCTGCTCTTTTTTCCTGTACCCTGGTCAAAAAATCTTGTTGTTCCCGCTGCTTTGATTCTTCAGCTAAGCGTTGATGCTTGATTTCAGCTACCATTGCAGCGGAACGGGGTTCGTAGGTATCTGCTTTTTGTTTGAAGTAGATCTTGTCTTCCGACAGTAAGCAGTGAGCAGCATAGCAGCGGATATAATGCTGGTCAGAAAACAACAGCTGTGCCATTTCCGCACAGGTCACTGCTTGCCCATCTTCCACCAGTAATTCCCAGGCAACTTCTAGACTTGATGGGTCTAAATAAGACTTAACTTCTTCTAGAAATTGGGAAATTTCTGATGGAGTGAATGTGCCACCATCTACTTCATAGCTGACTTGTCGGGGATGAAGCTTATGAGATTGACCATTTTCATCTATGACAATCCAGTGCTTTTTCCCTTCCGGACGGTCTGCCGTTGCGACACGGCGCTCTCCATGCAGGCGAAATTCAATTAGTTTACCCTTTTCCACCAGTTGTGTTAATCCCGGTAGCGTTTATATGACAACTTAACTACTTACTCATTTTTTAAGCTAAAAGGCATTTAAGCATTTAAATTGGTTTGTTGTAATTTCCGCTTCCGGAGCCTGCGGAGCGTCCGGAGCGTCAGTACCAATTTTACAATTTTTCATGCACAACAGCTTACCCTTCCTTATTAATAAAAGGTAGCAAAGCCAAAATTCTGGCTCGCTTAATTGCTTTAGTCAAATCCCGTTGCTGTTGAGAGGTCAAACCGGTAATGCGACGGGGCAAAATTTTCCCCCGTTCTGTAATGAACTTACGCAGTAGCTCAACATCTTTGTAGTCGATGGCAGTTCCAGGTTTGATCGGAGAAAGACGTTGACGAAAGTAACTCATTGTTGGTTGTTGCTGGTTAGTTGTTTACTAGGAAGAAATTCTATATTTATTTGATTTCTTTGTGAACTGTGTGCTTATTGCAGTGGGTACAGAACTTTTTGAGTTCTAGCCGTGAAGTTGTGTTGCGACGGTTCTTTTTGGTTGTGTAGCGAGAGACGCCGGGCGATCGCTTATTGGGGTTAGAGCGACACTCGGTACATTCCAGGGTAACAATAATGCGTACACCTTTTTTCGTTGCCATAGTCCTATTTCAGTCTAATTCAAATTAAACACAATTTTTAATTATCTCATACGACTCTTAAATTGAGCAAACCATTTCTTGAGACGGAGGTCAAGGGAAAATCCGCGACGGGTCTGTATCACGATAGTTTGGCCTACACGGTCGTGGAATGCTTGCTGGGCTTCAAGATCTGTTAGTGCGACTCCACAATCTGCTGCCAGGGGAGAAATCAACAGTAACATAGAAATGGCATTAGCCAGATTAATGCTCAAACCAATCATCGCTAACAGGGAGCAGAATCCCAGGATTCCTTCTCGTTGGGTTAAGGCTAACATTCCAGGAACCTTGGCAAATTGGGCATCCAGAATTTTCATATCCAGAGCCCAACGCCCCAAAGTTTGCCCTTGATTGCTTGATACCAAAATTACCCGTAGCCCTAACCAGAGTATCAGGAACAGTACTCCTTGAAGCCAGATATTGCCCCCCAAGAGGGAACTAACTAGCCAAACACTAACAAAATCAATCACAAATGCACCAGCCCGTCGCTCAATCGGCACCAGGGGGAAGCGCTTATAAACTGGTTTAGTATCCATCTACTGAAATTGGTGTACAGACTGGCTACTTCATATCTTAGCTGTAACCTTCTCCCGCTGTTAACCTGAAACGGGTATAACTAAAAAAAACAAGGGAGCTATTGTGTGGAACTGGCATCTTGCCAGTCAACGTAGATGCTAATGGATAATTGTTAATTGTTAATTGCTAATGGCTAATTGCTAATTGTTAATTGCTAATTGCTAAAAGGATAAGATTTCTTTCAGAGAAGTTACGCAATCGCGACCCCCAACCTACAAGATAGGCGATCGCAATCCAATTTTGCCAAAGCCCCAGCGCCGACTTTCCAGAGGCCAAGTTAACTCGCAGAGAGTCCCTCGGGGAGAAAGAGCCTCTCGCTTAAATTTGCCTCCTAGTTGTTTTTCAAGATTTCTAGCTTGCCTTGTGCCTCGATTTTCCCTAGAGGAACCAATACCGGAACCGTTATCTTTAATACTCAGAGTATACCAGCTTCCGTTGTGGCTACCGATAGCACTTAAGCGAGTAACTCCTTGGGCATGTTTCCCTACATTGCATAAAGACTCTTCTAGAAACTGACAAAGTTCTCGCTTGCGTTCAATAGTTAAATATTGTTCTGGAATCGGCTCAAATTTAATAGCTTTCACCTTGAGAGTCTCAAAGTAAGGAAAATTCCGCTCCAGAGTATCTCTAGAAACTGCATAGAACAGCTCAGTAATAGGAAGCTGCAATTGTAGTTTGAGGTTACTTCCTATACGGATAGTTTCTTTTTGAGTCCAAGCTTCTTGTTTGAGGTGTTCTGCAACTTCCCATATTTCATCCTTGATCTCTTGAAGTTTCGACAGCAATTCATCTTGTGACAAATCCTGGTTGTGACTGTGCATCCTAATATAAGCTAGGGTTTGCATTGGTCCATTATGAATCAGATTAAATGCTTGCTCGATAGCCTGTTGCCGTACATTTATCTGAGACCTCAAAGCCCGGTCGTATTGATAGAAAGCAGCTAGTCCTATACCATTGAGAGCTAAGACTAGCAAAACTGGTGCTACGGGAATCCACCAACCCCAAATTATTAGCACATAACCAGCTCCAATTACTCCCAAACTAGCAAAACCAACACAAAACATATTTTTCCATGGAGATTGAGTTAGCTGAACAAGACCAATAGACAGAAAACCCCAAGCTAAAATCCAGAGATATTCCCACGGATCTGACCAAGTTCTTAAAAACTCCCGCCCATCAAGCACGGCGCTGAGAATTTGACTAGTAGCATGAGCATGAAATTCCACACCATAAATCTGCCCAACAGACTTGAGATTGGCAATGGCAGAAGTATGGACAAAGTCCTTGATACTGGGAGCAGTCATGCCAATAATAACAATGCGATCGCGAATCCAATGGGGATGAAAATTTCCGGTTTTGATATCGTTAAGGGAGAGAGTGGGAAACGGCTCTTGATTACTCCGATAATTGAGCAACACCTGAACTCCACCGGCATCAGTTCCCACATATCCACCGGAATTGCCTAAAAAGCGAGGTAACTCCGTTGCACCAAACCTCATCGCATGAAGGTCTTGAATGCCATTTTCCAGAGAAATGTCTTCAGATTTTAAATAAGTTTCTGCCAGACGGAGAGATAAAGAAAACTGGTATCCTTGGTCAGTAGGGGTTCCTAAAAGACTGCGACGGACATTGCCATCCCCATCAATCAGAGTATCTGCAAAACCCACTTGTTCAGAGGGTAAATTTGGCGGTGGAGCAATGTGATTGGGTAATACTTTTTCAATCCCAATGATATTGTTCCACTCTTCAAAAATAGCAACAAGTTCCTTGTGACCCGGGTGAACCGGAATATCCCGAACCAGATCAAGACCGATTGCTCTAGGTTGGTAGGTTTGCAAGTTCTGGAGTAATTCGGCAATTTCTTGATCTGGTATGGGATAGCTTCCTACATTTTGGATATCCTCTTCATCAATTCCCACAATGACAACCCGTTCATCGATAGGTTCAGTAGGACGTAGGCGCATAAAAGTATCGAAGGTTATCCACTCTAGAATTTGAAGCGATCCAGTTAGACGGAGAAGCATTACCAGTCCAATCACCACCATTCCTGGCAGTGTTACTCCACGCCAAATGCCTATTTTTCGCCAAAGAGTTCGCGGCAACAGCTTTTTCCTTCCTTAGTTGATCAATCAATAAATCAGGGTACTGCTTTCCTAGCTTGAGTAAGATATTATTAGCAAATTAATTGAAGGTGAAACCCTCCACCTTGCTCAATTGCTCAATTGGTAAGACTTTTCAGCCTTTGTCCATCACCTCTTAACCTAACCCCCCAACCCCCTTCCCTGCAAGGGAAGGGGGAGCCGGAAAGCCCCTCTCCTCTTAGGATACCAATGGCGAATGGGGGGTCATACCCCTCATTTATCCGAAAATTGGCTTGTAGAGACGTTTCATGAAACGTCCCTACATTTAGCGGGATCACGAAAACTCGTGATATGAGGGGTCACACCCCTGATTCGCCAGCAGTATCCTCTTAGGGGAGGGGTTTGGGGAGGGGTCTGACCCCACATCGGGTGAACGAAATTTTGGGTGGGATTTCTTGAGCGTTGTATCCAAAAATTATCAGTTCTCTCTTCTTCCCCAGCTCCCCAGCTCCCCAGCTCCCTAGCTCCTCCGCT
>JAAHHL010000474.1 GCA_010672185.1 Caldora sp. SIO3E6
TGTCCCTACACGACGATCTTCCTAACTGTGGATACCATTAGCCAAAGGTGGCAACAGGCAATTACTCCCCTACCAACTGAAACACTAGTAGTGTTAAATGCCGATGACCCCACTCTCTGCCACCTAGGTCAACAATTACCTCAAAAAGTCCGATTTTTTGGTTTAACTGAACCCAAAGCCTATCTAGAAGAAATTCCCCATGCTGTAGATTCGATTTACTGCCCTAGTTGTGGTCATTCCTTGGACTATCAGGGAGTCTACCTCTCCCATTTAGGAGACTATCACTGTCCCCAATGTGGGTTTAGCAAAAGTCCCCTGGCAGTTGATAGTCAAGAGTGGCCCCAAATACTCATTGGTATTTACAACAAGTACAATACCCTCGCAGCAGGATTAGTCGCTACAGAAATGGGTATTAGCCGCGCTGCTATTGATGACACCATCAAAAACTTCCGTGCTGCCTTTGGTAGAGCCGAGGAGTTAGAAGTTAAAGGTAAACAGGTAAGAATTCTGTTATCCAAAAATCCTGTAGGGATGAATGAAACCATCCGTGCAGTGCATGATATCCAAAAAACTGGAGGAGCATCCACCAAGTTAGTAGTACTCAATGACCGGACACCAGATGGTACTGATGTATCCTGGATTTGGGATGTGGATACAGAGAAGTTAGTGAAGCTCGGAGGAACGATTATTATCAGTGGCGATCGCGTTTACGATATGGCTTTGCGTTTACACTATAGTCAGACCCAGGGAACACAAAATTGCCAATTAATTATCCAAGAAGACTTGTCAGAAGCGATCGCAAAGGCTCTAGAACATACCCCAGCTCACGAGACTCTACATATTTTGCCTACTTACTCTGCTATGTTAGAAGTACGAGGTTTACTAACTGGCCGCAAAATTTTATAGCACTAGACCTCTTGCATAAATCCGGTCAGGGCGTAGCATTGGCGGAACAAAACTCGGATTTTATGGGCAATATGCCAGCGCCAATGCTACGCCCCTACAAACAATTATGACTTTTATCGACTTTTGCAAAAGGTCTACTCTAAAACCTAAAACCTAAAACCTAATCTCCCAAGCGTTTGAGGTAGTCCCAGCCTCGCTGAGGCCATACCCATTTACGCCCCGTTTTCCGGGCAATCCACTGGGCAACTTTGGGACCAGACCATGAGCCACCTCCAGGAGCCGGACCTTGCAAAACTCGTCGCAGTTCTTGCTGTTGCTCTGGGGTTAGTAGGGTTCTAGGAGGTGGAGGTTGGCGATCTTTGGAACGGTTTCTCATCCCAGTGGGGCCTTCACGATTGTAGCGCTTGACGATTTCTTTGGCATAATCGTAGTTCAGACCGACAATTTGAGCTGCTTGTTTGATAGTCCACTGTTGAGAAACTAATTGCAGGAGGTGCCACCGTCGTGCTTCAGTGGTGTCTTTAGCCCGTCGGTAGTAGATCTTGATTTCCTCTACAGTAAGGTAAGGTTCTATGTGCGCTTTTGGTGGCATACCTCTGATTCAGCTAAGGTGATAAGAGTAACGGTAGAGTAAAGATGATAAATGTCACGCTTTGAGTCAATGAAAGCGGGGATTACTCAACTTGCTGACCAAACATACTAAAATCGAAGTCTCAGTAGTGGTCAAGCCATCCCATTCTCTGGAGGCTACAGGTCAGCTTCATTCCAAGGTAGAGCCTGTTTTTGCACCACTAGCATATTTTCCTCAAGAGAGGAAAACATAATATCTATCACCCACTTCTCCTTAACTGTTAAGGATTCAGATCAAGGGAAAAGGGATGAGAAAGTATTGTAATCAAGCCTGTTTCCTTTGTCACAAAGGCTATAGCCTTTAGTTGAGTAACGGTAAACTTTGCCCCATTAAGTGAGGCAGGCATCTGCTAGAAGAATATAATGTCTCTTCATTTATCAGGTTTTCTTGGCGAATTCCGGACAGAATCAGCTTGCTTTAGGAAATTTTGATACTAAACTCTTCTAATTACTCAGGGAAAACTCTTATATTCATTTTCAGTACTTAGCTTTAATCCCACATTCCGCACCCTGAAGTGTCACAATACAATTTTAGGGTGTGGGGTGTGGGGTATCAAGAATTAAATTGCTTAGGGGGTGACAAGCGACTTAGCCAGTTAAGGTGCGGAATGTCGGTTTAATGCCAAGCTTTACTGTGTGAGGGTTTCAGCTTTTGTGGTGTACAGTAAACCACAGCTAATCATTTTAGAGGCTAAATCTGATATTCCCCAAGCCCATAAAGTCCCACAAAACAACTCCCCAACGCAGCAGGAACTACACCACCTCCCTATTACTGGTGATTCCTCATCTCCACAAGGTACTGCAAATAGGGTTGAAGGTAGGTGTCCTTGAGGAGCTGAGATATCAAAGGTAAGTTCGTTAATTTTTAACCAGTTGCCATTGACTCGCAGTCCTAAGAGTTCGCCGAATTGCTCAATTTTGTCAGATGTTCTCTGGTTTTGAGACGTTTTTTGAGATGCCTTGGGATTATTGATGATATTATCCCAAAGATACTGTTGTGTACTAAAGCCGAAGCGTTTCTGAGAGGATTTTAGCCAAAGCTGATCGATAGTGTAGAGGTCTGTACAAGGAAATGAGTTCAGGGATTTTCTGTCTAGCCAACCATCCTGCTCCCTATCCGCAGCGGTCAACATTAGCTTCCGTGTTTCCTGGTCTGCTGCTTGCCACTGCCTATCTAAAAGCAGATGATGGAGTTGACTGTAATCTAAGTCTACAGCAGATTCCAGTGAGTCTTCAAACATACTCTTATCGCCTTAGTAAGTAAAACATACATCCTTTCAGCTTGAAGCTTAATCTAAAGTTGGGAAGTCAGACAACTATCGTATATTTGATTAGTTTTAAATATGTATATCTTTATTACTTCTCTAGCTTCAGGCATCAATTTGAGTATTTAGTAAATTAATGCCCAAATTACAAAATATACTCACAAATCGGAAAAAATAATTATAGATTAGCTTTAATATGCAATCATACTGTATAAATTTAAATATGCTGGATAATGTATAAATCTATAGGACAAAATCCCATAAGCTGTAAACTCATGGGATTGTTACAAAAAGTTATAGATGCACAAACATTTAACAGTAAGTGCAATTGATTTAGATTAGTTCCTCCTGCCTCAAAGGCTTCTTGTACTAGTTTGTAACTCCTAAGCCAAGGTTTCTGGGCAGTATCCTAACCCCATTGTAAACTGTTGGCGAAATGCCTCGATGTCACTCTTGTCTGGAGTGCCATGAGAAACCACGGCTACTTGGTAGCGACGCATTACTTCAATCGGAGATTGTCCTGTCTCTAGGCTCCATAGAGCCATTTGTAAGCGAATTTCTGGATCGTAAGGGATTCCCAATTCACTCATAAAGGCTCGAAAGTCTCCATGTTGATGAGGACTTAGAGGACTGTTCATTTTAACTTTAACTATCCAGCCGTCAATCTGATGAATTACCGTCATAAACTGTACGGGCAACTGTGACGTTGATTTCAAATATTCAACTACTCGTAGGGTCAGGCTGGCGTTTGCTAGGAAGTAAAGGTAATCCATAGAAATTCTTGGCTAATAAGCCCAAGGAAGCGCTATATCTCTATTGTGGCTAAGATGTACTGCCTCTGGCTAGGGGAAAAGCACCCGATGTATCATAGGGGATTCTACCCAATTTAGCCCAACTCCTTGCGGGGGAGGCCACGATAAAACAGCTGCCGTTTCCACTAAAATTAAATGTTTTTGTATCAAATATTACTTTGTGATTGTTGAAAATTACGCAAATACCGATTGTGTCAGTTTGGGTCGGAATGTCGGCTCAATCTGGAAGAAGCAGCACCTCTCCAACTAGAGGGTGAGCATAGGAAGTGTCAAAGTAATTGATAACAACAGTAGTCCCATGGATGCCCAATCTCAAAACTCAGATGACTCTTTTGCAGACAAATTACTTTCTAGCTATGACTATGAACTGCCGCCAGAGCAAATTGCTCAAACTCCCCTCTCCCCAAGAGATAGCTCACGGCTACTGGTGGTAGCCTCAACCACTCACCACACTCACCAGATCTTCCGTGATTTACCCCAGCTGCTGCAGCCAGGAGATCTACTGGTGCTTAATGATACTCGTGTTATCCCTGCTCGACTCTATGGTCACAAATCAACGGGTGCGCCAGTAGAAGTATTGTTACTGGAAGAGCAAGAAGATAACTGTTGGTTAGCTCTAGTTAAACCAGGAAAACGTCTCAAACCAGGGGCAGAGATTTGGTTTGAGGCGTGTAGTCAACCAGAAGCAAACCTCACTCCCAACTCCTACTCCCCTAACAAAGATACGGGAAAGGAGTGGGGAAACGAGTCACAGATGCTCCAGACGCGGGGACGCGGGGACGGGGAGAATGGAAATCCCGCGCAAAATTTCGCTCACCCGAAAGATACCTATCCACAGAAAGAGAGAGATAGGGGTAAATCCCCTATACCTAATCTCAAAGCCATAGTTCTAGCAAGAGATGAGGCTACTAGTGGGCGTCTCTTGCAATTTGAACTCCCAGTAGGTCTATCATTAAAGACGTTCTTAGGTCAATATGGTCAAATACCGCTACCACCCTACATCACCAATACCCAAGCCACACCAGAACAGTATCAGACAGTCTATGCTCAATCCCCTGGTGCGATCGCGGCTCCTACTGCTGGGCTACATTTTACTGATGAACTACTAGAACAGTGTAGAGCCAGAGGTATTGGTCAAGCACATATCACCCTCCACGTCGGTGTTGGCACTTTTAGACCAGTAGAGGTAGACAATGTGACAGAGCACCAAATGCACGGAGAATGGTTAGAAGTCCCTCAGTTAACCGTGGATAAGATTCGGGAAACGAAACAGGCAGGAGGTCGTATAATTGCTGTGGGTACAACAGTGGTACGAGCTTTAGAAGGAGCTGTGGTTGATGGGGAATTGCAACCCTATTGTGGCAAAACAGAGTTGTTTATCTATCCAGGTTATCAGTGGCAAGTAGTGGAAGGCTTGATTACCAACTTCCATTTACCCCGCTCTAGTCTATTGATGCTAGTTAGTGCGATGTTAGGACGGCAACGTTTGCTCAATTTATACCAAGAAGCGATCGCTCATCAATATCGCTTTTACTCCTTTGGTGATGCCATGTTGATTTTGCCAGAAGCTTAAGGAGGATGGGGAGACGCGGTGACGCGGTGACGCGGTGACGCGGAGATGGGAAGACAAGGGAGATAAATCTTCTTACCAATTCCCAATTCCCAATTCCCAATTCCCAATTCCCAATTCCCAATTCCCAATTCCCAAACAACCAACAACAAACGACAATTCCATGCTAAAACAATACCAAAAACTCTCCCTGTTCACAGTTGCACTGATTAGCTTCGGTTTGACTACTGTCGATTATGCTAAAGCTGGTAAAATCCCAGAGCGTCAACAAACCAAGCAGCTGATTGATGGTTTATACACAGAGAATCTGGATGCTGCTAGATACTTTCAACAGGGACTCAGGCTATATAATATCCGAGAACTTCGAGGCGCAGAACAAGCTTTTCGTAAAGCCCTGGAGTTTGACTCTTCGATAGCAATGGCTCATTATTTGTTGGGGAATTCTCTCCTGGGACAAGGTGAGCCGAAGCTGGCAGTTCAACAGTATAATCAAGCTATCCGGCTGGAGCCGAATCTACCAGAAGCTTACTACAACCTTGGTTTGGCATTTTACCAGCAAGACCAGCAAGAAGAGGCTATTAAAGCCTATAAACAAGCAATTGCTCTCAACCCTGATTTTGAAACAGCTCGCTATAACTTGGGTTTAGCCTTTGAGTCCCAGGGTAATGATCGGCAAGCGAGTGTTCAGTACCAAGAAGCAGTTCGCCTCAATCCTAATAATGCTACAGCTCAGTATAATTTGGCACGATTGTTAGTGAAGCAAGGCAAGTCAGAGGAGGCAATTGAGGCTCTTCAACAAGTAGTTGCCCTAAATCCAGAA
>JAAHHL010000475.1 GCA_010672185.1 Caldora sp. SIO3E6
TCTAACACCCACCATCTAACACCTAACACCCACCACCCACCACCTACCACCTAATACCTAATACCTAAGCTTGTTCAGATAGGAGTTAAGACATTATGGCAGTCCAAAGCAATGCGGCACCCCCAACACCTTGGTCTAAAAGTTTAGCGGAACCCCAAATTCATGAAACCGCTTATGTGCATTCTTTTTCTAACATTATTGGGGATGTCAGGATTTCTGAGAATGTCTTAATTGCCCCTGGCACTTCTATTCGAGCTGACGAAGGAGGACCTTTTTACATTGGTGCTGGCACCAATATTCAAGATGGTGTGGTCATTCATGGCCTCGACGAAGGTAAAGTAGTTGGGGATAACCAGGAAAATTACTCAGTCTGGATTGGGAATAATGCTTCGATCACTCACATGAGTCTGATTCACGGTCCGGCTTATATTGGGGACGATTGCTTTATTGGTTTTCGTTCCACAGTATTCAATGCCCGGATTGGTAAAGGCTGTATTGTGATGATGCATGCCTTGGTTCAGGATGTAGAAATTCCCCCTGGTAAATATGTACCTTCAGGAGCGGTGATTACCACCCAGCAACAAGCTGAACGACTGCCAGATGTTGAAGAACAAGATATGCAGTTTGCTCATCATGTGGCAGTAACTAATGAGGCATTGCGCTCAGGATATCAATGCTTTGAGAATAATGCCTGTATCACCCCTATCCGAAATCAAATTGCCCAAAAGCCTGACTTTAATGGCAACGGCGACAGTAGTCCTCACAGTTCTCAAAATTCTTATAGTTCCATGTCTTCTAGTACACAATTGAGTTCAGATATTCAAACACAGGTTAGTCAACTATTAGCCCAAGGTTACCGCATTGGAGCTGAGTATGCTGATGAACGCCGCTTCCGTACCAGTTCTTGGAAAAGTGCTCCCTCGATTCACTCTGACCGAAAATCAGCAGTTATCGCGGCTTTGTCTGATTGTTTAGCAGAACACGAGGGTGAGTATGTACGGCTAATTGGGATTGATCCGAAAGCCAAGCGACGGGTTCTCGAAGAAATCATCCAAAAACCTGGTGCTAAACCAAGCACTACTGGCAAATCCGCAGTGTCTCGTTCTAGCTACAGCAGTTCATCATCTTCGAGCTACAGTTCCGCTAAAGCTTCCAGCTCAGGGTTGGATTCTGAAGTAGCCGTCAAGGTAGGTCAACTGTTAAGCCAAGGCTACCGCATTGGAGCTGAGTACGCGGATGAGCGTCGCTTCCGTACCAGTTCCTGGAAAGATGCTCCCTCGATTCACTCTAACAAAAAATCGGAAGTTATCGCTGCTCTATCTGATTGTCTAGCAGAACATGAGGGTGAGTATGTGCGGTTGATAGGAATTGATCCGAAGGCGAAACGGCGGATTCTCCAAGAAATTATCCAAAAACCGGGTGATAAGCCTCAAGCTGGAGCTAACTATGCTAGTACCAATGGTGCTAAGAGCAGTAGTAGCTATAAGAGGGCAGAATCGTCAACCTCAAGGACATCAAAATCTAACACCTCCTTAAGCCAGGAAACTGTTGAACAGGTGCGTCAGCTATTGTCTCAAGGGTACAAAATTGGTACAGAACATGCTGACAAACGTCGCTTCCGTACCAGTTCTTGGCAAAGTTGCTCCCCCATCGCCTCCACTCGCGAGTCGGAAGTTATTGAAGGTTTGGAAGATTGCATAACCAGCCATAGTGATGAGTATGTACGCTTGATTGGCATTGACACCAAACAAAAGCGGCGTGTCTTAGAGACGATTATTCAAAAGCCTAACTAAGGCATTTGTCCGATACTAAGCTTAGCTCAAGCAGTGCAGTGCATTTGATCTGCATGAACTTTCCTTGGCTAATGGCTAATGGCTAAAAAATATATCCCAGTTATAGTTGTTAGCTATCAGTTCATTAGCCTTGCTCCAGAAATGGTGAGTAATCAAAGTTAAAAACTCTGTTTCAACCAACATGCATGTGCCTACACTGCCGTTAACTAGCAATTCTCATATATATGTCGAAGGTGATGTGAGCATTAACTCTAGTGCTGTGATTGCACAAGGAGTTATTTTACAAGCTGCCCCCGACAGTAAAATTATTATCGCTGCTGGTGTATCGATTGGCATGGGTTCAATCCTTCATGCTCAAGGAGGTACTCTGGAAGTGGAAGCCAGTGCCAATCTAGGAGCTGGTGTTCTGTTAGTTGGCAAGGGTAAAATTGGGAAAAATGCCTGTATTGGTTCTGTGTCAACGATTTGGAACCATTCTGTTGAACCCTGGGAAGTTGTGCCTGCTGCCTCCATTCTTGGGGATAAGGGACGTCAAGTTGCTGGTATCTCTGATGGTGAGGTGTCACCATCTACTAGTCTCTCCAGTGCTCAGGTTCCAGAGGAAACATCAGCTTTAACCAGTACAACTACTCAAGAGTCTCTCAATGGTCAAATTAGCTCCCCATCAGAAGTAGCACCGGCAGATACAACTGACGAAGAACCAATAACAGATACCAACAACGAAGCCGAATCGATCCCAACGGAACCTGAGTCACCAGAGAGTAATCCAACGGAACCTGAGTCACCAGAAAGTAATCTGGAAGTCTCACCACAGGAAGCATCACCGACAACAGAAGACAAAAAACCTGTATCGGGACAAGGTAGCCTGGATCAATTGCTTAAAACTCTGTTTCCTTACAAGTAGCCTCTTATATCATGTTAGGTTGCGGAGGAGCAGAGGAGCAGAGGAGCAGAGGAGCAGAGGAGCGGAGGAAGAAGAATACAATTTTCCTTAACCCTTGGGTATTTCCATATATAGGGTCTTTTTTAGCCTTCAAACACCATATATGGGAGTTGACAAAATGCACCACCCTTTAACTTGTCACCAATGCCTAACACCTAACACCTAACACCTTTTATTTTGATTTTTGCCTTGCTAAGAATCGCGCAGCCAGTACACCACCAATAAAACCAAATAAATGCCCTTCCCAAGAAACTCCTGGTTGGTTAGGCAACACCCCCCAAATCAAACCTCCATATAGAGAGCCAACAAGCAGGGAGAGCAAAATTGAAAGGAAGTTGCGATCAAAGAAACCTCGTGCTAAGAGAAAACCTAGATAGCCAAAAATGACACCACTCGCACCAATGTGAACAGCGGGGGATCCTAGTAACCAGACCCCTAGTCCACTAACTAACATGATGATGGGGGTAACAATAAAAAACTCGCTGGTTTTTTGTAACATGACAAACCAGCCCAAAACCAGAAAGGGTATGGTGTTAGAAATCAGGTGAGCAAAACCATTGTGGAGAAAAGGAGCAAAGAGAATACCCCGCAGCCCCATTATTTCTCGTGGTATAATACCGTAAATATTGAGATTGATTTTTTGTCTGAAAACAATTACGTCCAAGATCTCTAAAGCCCACATCAGGGCAATGGAACCGCCCAAGATTGTGACCTGAGTCTTGAATGCACGGGCAAAGGCTTTGGGGTTACTCATTGTTTTAAAGTCTGGAGTAATATCTTTTCGTCTATTTCCAGGTTAGCTAAATTCATTTCTATGTCTAACTGGGGTAGTGGCGTGACACACCTAAAATGGTAGTTTAGATTTTCGGTAGTGCGTTAGCGTAGCGTGTGCGTAGCACAAACATCTTGCTCGCTTCCTATATACCTCTAGCGAGCGAGACGCTCGCACTACATTTATTCCATCATTTTAGGTGTGTCGCACCAGTAGTAGACCGACACAGCTAAAATGTTGGGTTAGAAACGGGTTTTGAAGTAATAAGTAATAAGTAATAAGTAATAAGTAATAAGTAATAAGTAAAATACAAGGAGAACTTATCATATCGGTTATAATACCTATAAATTTAGATTTTTCCCCTATCTCCCTTGTCCCCCTTGTCCCCCTTATCCCCCTTGTCCCCCTTGTCTCTAAATCACCATTTTAGCTGTGTCGCGCCAGTAGTGCGAGCGTCTCGCTCGCTAGAAGCAAAAAGCGAGCAAGATGTTTGTGCTACGCACACGCTACGCGAACGCACTACCGAAAATCTAAACTACATTTTTAGGTGGGGTGGAAATTACCTTAACCGTAGGAAAGAAACTCAATTTTAGGTACTAAGGGGTCTTGAACAATACCAACTCCAGTGTATCCCCATCGTTGGAGCAAATTCTTGAGTTGACTACCAACAACCGTCTCTACAGTAAACCGCTCAGCAACATCCGCACCATGAGTATTAAGATAACTCAGAGCATCATAGCTCTCTTGAAACATCAATAGATATCCCGCCCCACCCTGCTTTGTTTCAGCATTAATTTGAGCCGCAAGATAGCGCCCATCAGTTCTAGAAAGAATCAGGTAATAGATTGTCATTTGTCATTTGTTGTTTGTTGTTTGTTATTGGTTGTTTGTTATTTGTTATTTATCAATTACCAATTACCAATTACCAATTACCAATTCCCAATTACCAATTCCCAATTCCCAATTCTCCAAATATTATTTAAGATCTTCCAAACGAATCCGAGGATCAACTACCCTAAGTAATAAATCTGCTAACAAATTACCTAAAATCAGCATTAGAGCTCCCATCATCAAGCTTGCCATCACTAAATAAATATCTTGAGCAGTCACTGCTTGCAAAATCAAACGCCCTAAACCGGGCCAATTAAAGAAAAATTCGGCGATAAATGAGCCACTAAGTAAGCTGGCAAATTCAAAACCGAGAATAGTAATCAAAGGATTGATGGCGTTGCGTAGAGCATGGATATAGAGCACTCGATTTTCTGGCAGTCCTTTGGCACGAGCTGTTTGGATGTAGTCTTGGCGCAGCACCTCTAGCAATTGTCCTCTGGTAATTCGCTGTAAACCAGCAAAACTGGTAATAGACAGAGCAATAGTGGGCAAAATCATATGCCAACCGATATCTAACATTTTGCCAATAGAAGATAAATCCGCATGATTAATACTAGTCATGCCCCCTACAGGAAACAGTGGGGAGAGATTTTGAGCTAAGAACAGCAATAACAGAGCAGTAATAAAGCTGGGAAAGCCTTGACCAGTGTAGCTCATTACTTGTAGAACTCGGTCAGTAGTGCGATTTTGTTTAACTGCAGCAATAATTCCCAAAGGAATAGCGATCGCCCAAGTAACGATAATCGAAGAAATTGCCAGTAGTAAAGTTGCCCCCATCCGCTCTACCAATAACTCTGACACGGGGCGAAAATAAACAAAACTTGTACCAAAATCAAATTTGGTAACCACTCGCCCTAACCAGCGCCAATATTGGATGTATCCTGGTTGATCCAGACCAAATTGCTGCTGTAGTTCTTTGATACGTTCGGGGGAAATTTTGGGATTCTGCCTGAGGGTATCTAGGTAATCCCCCGGTGCAAATTGAATAATCAAAAAACTCAGAGCAGATGCTAACAATAAGGTCAACAGTCCTTGCAAGAGACGCTTAATCACATAAAGGAACGTCTCACTAGTGACCACTGTTTTTAGCCAATTCCAAGTGTTATTTGTCATTTGTTATTTGTCATTTGTTGTTTGTTGTTTGTTGTTTGTTATTTGTTGTTTGTTGTTTGTTGTTTGTTGTTTGTTATTTGTTGTTTGTTATTTGTTGTTTGTAAGCTAAGATGCGTCTGAGTTTATCAATAACCAATGACCAATGACCAATGACCAATGACTAATAACCAATGACCAATAACTAATATTCAATCAAAGTCAATATTGGTACATCAGGCAACTTCTGGCGTCCTCCTAGCTCCCGTAGCTCAATGATAAAGCCGAAGCCTACCAGTTCACCGCCAATTTGTTGTACTAGCTTAGCTGTAGCTGCGGCAGTACCTCCTGTAGCCATTAAATCATCCACAATCAACACTCGACTGCCAGGTTCAAAAGCATCTTGATGCATTTCCACCCGGTCTGTGCCATACTCCAATTGGTATTCAACCCCTTGTACTGCTGCTGGTAACTTGCCCGGTTTACGGACAGGGACAAACCCAGCTCCGAGA
>JAAHHL010000476.1 GCA_010672185.1 Caldora sp. SIO3E6
TCGGCAGCACATTTTTGCCACCAGAGCAACCAAATAATAATACCTTCTTGACACCACAGCAGCTAAATGAGGGTTCATTCTTGCCACC
Source organism: Caldora sp. SIO3E6 (assembly GCA_010672185.1). GTDB lineage: Bacteria > Cyanobacteriota > Cyanobacteriia > Cyanobacteriales > Coleofasciculaceae > Caldora. Next base: position 89 of record JAAHHL010000476.1, read on the forward strand.
GGAGCAGACCAACGATAATCCATCTTCTCCGCCAGAGCAGACCAACGATAATCCACCTTCTCCACCAGAACAGCCGAATAATGAGACGGCATTGGTTCCCCAGCGCCGGGGAAGTCCTAAGGAAAAAATACAGAGAATGCGGGCTAGCGTAATCCCTAATGAAGAAAATACTAGTTCTGAGGAAGCCGAAGAAAACATTAAGAAATTGCAGGAAGAATGGAACCAGGATAGCTCCGCAGCAATACAAGAATCTGTTCTTGGTAACTATCCAACATTTGCTTGCTATAAGAAATTAGAAGGAACTAGTGTAGTTGGGGTTTTGGTGGGTGCTGATGGTAAAGCTACTCAACAAGAGGTAATTCAGAGTGCAGGTTACCCCATTTTTGATGACCAGGCACTAAAAGATATTCAGTCTCGCAGTTTTGAAAATCAAACTGGGGAGTCCAAGTTCTACCGTGTCAACGTCAACTTTGAGTACAATAAAGATATTTGTCCATTTTCGAGGGACTCCCAAAAGTCAAGTCCAGAAGATACTACTAGTCCTGAAGAATCAACAACTCAACAGTCCACATCAGAAGATGCTGACTCTGAAAAAACACCTACCCAAAAGTCAACATCAGAAGGCTCTGATTCTGAAGAAACAACTAACCAACAGCCAACATCAGAAGATTCTGATTCTGAGGAAAAGACTACCCAGCAATCCACATCAGAAGACTCTGATTCTGAAAAATCCACCACTCAACAGCCAACACCAGAAGATTCTGATTCTGAGGAAAAGACTACCCAGCAATCCACATCAGAAGATTCTGAGACTGAAAAATCCACCACTCAACAGTCAACATCAGAAGACTCTGATTCCGAGGAAAAGGCTACCCAACAGTCCACATCAGAAGACTCTGAGACTGAAAAATCCACCACTCAACAGCCAACATCAGAAGACTCTGATTCTGAGGAAAAGACTACCCAGCAATCCACATCAGAAGACTCTGAGACTGAAAAATCCACCACTCAACAGTCAACATCAGAAGACTCTGATTCTGAGGAAAAGACTACCCAGCAATCCACATCAGAAGACTCTGATTCTGAAGAATCAACTGATGATTGAGCCAAATTCCGCCGCGCATCCTACGCTTCATGCTACCCATAGAAGCGGTAGTTAGGGGCGGTCAGGATTTATCGGCTTTGCCCTGATTTTTGATGTAGTCGATCAACACCTCAATGCTGGCGCTGGCTCCTACAGAGATGATAGTAGAGCCATCATTCCAAAATTCGCCACCCCAGAGATATTTTTTCAAGTAATCCCCGTACTCCTTCCGCATATGACGGGAAGAAACAGATTTGACGTTCTTGATGAAATTCACCAAGTTCAACCCAGGATAAGCGTCAAACAGAATATGGATGTGGTCGCCCTCGCCACCTAGCTCAATAGGTTCGCACTCCCACTTCACCAGCAAGGTGGTGATGATTTGCTTCAACCTATCCTGCATTTCGGGGGTGAGGATGTTTTTGCGGTACTTCAGTGTCAGAATCAAGTGGTAGCACAGTCTAAACGTCATGTGATTTCTGGACTTTAGCTTTAAGGTTTTGTCAGTGTTCATTGCTATAATCATTTTATGAGCAACTCAATTGTACGCACAGAGCGGTGGCAATTAGCCCCGACACCAGAACAGGTAAAGCAGATGGTGCGAACCGAAAAGATGTATCGCTCCTATGCTCGTGCCTTAATTGGTGTAGTTTTCACTCACTTTGACCAAATCGTGAGTGCTGACTCTCCCTGTGCTGCAACTGAACGGCTCATTCATGGCACCAAAAATAATCCCAATCCTCGCTACAAGTACTTTGGGCGGAACTTTTACAAGTTTCCATCGTACTTGCGCCGAGCAATCATCCAAGCCGCTATTGGGCAAGTCTCCAGTTTTGTGACTCGCTACTACCGATGGCAACAAGGACAACGCTCCAAAAAAGATGCACTACCTCCGACACTTAACGCCGTGACGAATTTACACGTTGTTTTGTATAGAGGACAGTGCATTTTGTTTGAAGGGGATTGCGTTCAGATTAAGGTCTACAACGGTAAGGAGTGGACCTGGGAGCGTATTGCGGTGGTTCAACGTAGACAACGGCATAAGCTTCCTAACTCCAAGAGTTTGTCACCTCAGGGGGTGATGAATCACAAGGGGATATTTCTCGCCGTTCCCTTTAAAGTTACACCCCCACGAATGGGGAAGCCGGAAAAAGTTTGTGGGGTTGACCTAGGGTTGAATACAATTGCAGTAGCTTCAATCGTAAGTCCTGACGGCACTGTGACTGCACGTCGATTCTTCAATAATTGTGCAGCCGGCATAGACCGTAGGGATAAGCGATTGCAGGCTATTCGCCACAAAGCCCGTCTCACTATGGGAAAAACGGGCAAATTGTACAAAGGTTTTTGCCAGTCGATTTACCGAAAAGCTCACAATATCAACCGCCAAATCTGTCAGCTAGCTTCTAGGCAACTGGTAGATTGGGCGCTACAAGAGGGAGCTACGGTAATCGTGCTGGAAAATTTAAAAGGTTGGCGACCCAAAGGTGGGAGAAAAGGCTCCACTCTGCGTCAGCGCTTTCACGGCTGGATGAAAAGCCGCTTGGCTCAACTTGTCGCCGAAAAGTTTGAAGAGCTTGGCGGCAAGGTCGAGTTCGTGTTTGCCCGTGGTACATCCAGCAACGCTTTTGATGGTTCTGGAACCGTCAGACGTGGAAAGTCTAACTATGCTCTGGCTACATTCTCAACCGGGAAGCAGTACAACGCTGACTTAGGTGCCAGCTACAACATTGCTGCCAGATATTGGCTGAAAACCATTAAACCCGCTCGGAGAAATCACAGCGGGTCTGTTTCGGGCGGAAGCTCCCGAATGGAACCGAGAATACCGGGTCTACTCTGTCATTTATGGAGATAAGACGCTACGCTTCTATTTCGTTAGAAATGAAGCGTAGAGTATTCACATAAGGCTAGCCTAGTGCGTGTTAACCAGATAGATGCTCCTACGTAATATGGAGGAACTAGCAGTAGTAGAAAATCTGCTTCCTTAACAATTTTCGACCAACCTCCTGTACTATTGGCATATGCTAGGTATCCAATCCACAATAGTAGACTTAGCAAGGCCAAGCTCATATTGATTGATAAAACGTAAGGTTCTTCCTTCTTTCCAGGAACCGCAACGCAAATTGACCAAGCAAGCCAGGGAGCAATAAGGAAAGTCAATACAAGTTCATTCCGATGCTCTGTAAACCAGAGAAACAGAGATTGCAGGGTCATGGAAGTTGGTTATGGAAGTGAATAAATCTATCTTGGCATTTTTTCTACTAATTCTCCAGAAGGGGTGTCATATCATGTCCGGTTGAATACTTATCATTAAGACTGACACGGAGACGCGGAGACGCGGGGACGCGGAGAATTTTTATCTTAAGCGATTAGACGGACATGATATCAAAAATTTCTGCTCTGTCCAAGGTGAGTCTCCAAGGAGGACAACTACAGCAAGCATATTAGCTATCCCCTTGATCTCAACCTAACACTTAACACCTAATACCTAACACTTTTTATTGATATGCCAGTTTAAAAAGAGTCTACTAAAAACAATTATTTGGAACCTCGGGTTGCTCAACAACGACTAGTGATAGTAACAAAGCAACTATGAAGTTTATCCATTAATGGAGTTAACCATGAAACTCTCAAGAAAGTCTATTTGTGCTATTTCTACTTTAGCTGCTACTCTAATTATTCCAGTTGTAGTCTCCGCTGGTAATGCTTTAGCAGAAACAAGAGTAATTGCAGAGCGGGGAACTGATGCCAACTATATTGGTGGTGGTGTAGCAGCAGGTATTACTAATGGTGGAGAAGACGGAGATGCTGCCAATCTCGGTGTCAATATTCAGGGTCGTTTCACTACTCCTCAAGCACCAGTTTCTTTACGTGGTGCAGTACTAGCTGGCGAGGAAACTACTGCTATTATGCCAATGGTCTCCTATGATGTTGGTGTTGCTAAAAATACTAATGTCTATGTTGGTGGTGGCTATTCTTTTGTCGAAGAAGATGGCAAACCTTCACCTTTAGGTAACCGTGATGCGATCGTGTTAACAGCTGGTGCTGAAACAGAATTTGCTCATAATATTGTTGGCTACACTGATGTTAAAGTTGGTATCAATGCTTACGAAAACAGTCCAGCTGAAGCAGTGAGCTTGCAAGCTGGTGTGGGCTATAGTTTCTAAATTAGGGCTTGCTGCAATTTGTCCATTGACTCGGGTTTTGAAGTAATAAGTAACAAGTAATAAGTAATAAGTCAAGAATTCATTGGAAATTCCCGGGTTAAAGTGCAAGGCAATTGAGTTAAGCTGTGGGACACAAGGGAGATGGGGAGACAATTCTCCATTTCCCATTCCCTTTGCGGAGCATGGTAAGCAAAGCTGGGCAAAACAACAAACAACAAACGACCAATGACCAATGACAAACAACAAACAACAAACAACAAACAACAAATAACTAATTTACAGCAAAAAGTATAATAATAAATTCTGTATAAACTCCCAATTCACTTTCCAATTTTAACATCCCTCCATGTTGCTCGACGATAATCTCATAAGTCAAAGGTAAACCCAAACCGGTTCCTTCTCCAGTGGGTTTGGTGGTATAAAATGGTTGGAAAATTTTTTCCTGAGCTTCTGGTGCTATTCCTATACCGTTATCACAAATCCGAATTTCGACAATTTTTCCCAGATTTTTAGTTGTCAACCATAGCTTGGGCATAAATTCTGAGATATTGTGCTCCTTCTGTGCTTGGTAATATTTCTGCTTTTCCAAGAGAGCATAGCAAGCATTATCAATAATATTAATAAAAGCACGGCTCAATTCAGCAGATATCAACTCTAGTGGTTCAATAGAGTCATCATAATCTGTATTAATTTTAATATTGAAACAGTTGTCCTGAGCCCGTCTACTCTGGTAAACTAATCTCATGGCTTGGTCTAACAAACTATTGAGGTCAGTTACGTGGAATTGATGCTCGTCAGTCCGTGCCTGCATCAGCATATTCTGCATAATGCTATCGGCTCTTTGGCCTTGCTGGTTGATTACCACTACATTCTCTCTGAGGACATTTAAATTCTCTTTCATATAGTCAACCGCTTTAGTTTCAAGCTTTTGGGATTGCTGCTCAACTTCTTCGAGTAATTCATCACTTAACTCCACTGAGTATTGAGCATAGTTGTTGACAAAGTTAAGGGCATTCTTGACTTCATGGATTACTCCAGCTGTTAAAGCTCCAATCGTTGCAAGTTTCTCTTGAGCAATCATCTGCTTTTGTGCTGCTTGTAGCTGTTCCCTGGTAGCACAAAGTTGTTGATTTTTCTGCTCAAGATTTTTCGTCAAGTAATGCACCTGTAAGTGGACTCTAACCTTAACCAGCAGCTCTTCTAACTGAAATGGTTTAGTGATATAATCTACTACCTCCAGAGATAGACTTTTGACTTGAGCAACTGTTTCCGACAACAAGGTAACAATAATAGGAATATCTTGGCTGTCGGGACTAGCTTTCAGTTTCTGGTAAGTTGCCAATCCATCACTCTCCGGGAGGATTATATCCAACAAGATCAGTGAAGGCGGGTTATTTTTCACCTGCTGTATTGCCATGTCTCCATTGGTAGCTATAGCAATTTCCCAGCCAGCATGGTTCAAAGTTGTAGAGAGAAATTTCAAATTGGTGGGATTATCATCCACTATTAAGATCTGCTGTCCTGCCTGGCTGGGTGTCATTGGTTCTTGATTTGGTTTTTGATTGTCCATGTCAAGGAAGTTGAGTTGGCACTTGCGGGAATCAGCTACTTACCCCAGTTTGCTGCTAACCCCATCTTAGTTAAAGATGGAGTCATACCACA
>JAAHHL010000477.1 GCA_010672185.1 Caldora sp. SIO3E6
TCCTCGACTTTGATGGTGAACCTGGTAACTGGGATCGTTACCGACTGCGCATCCCTTCCAAGAAAATGGAGTTAAGCGCTGCTCAATTTGTCATTTCCTATCCAGAGAACTACAAGGGTAAGTTTGACACGGACGCCGTTGAAGTAAAGGTTGATGGCGATACTGTGTTGTTGCAAGAGGATGGAGTAGTTTGGGACAAAGAGAGACGGCAACTTCAGATTTATTTATATGAGCCCACTGAGGCTGATCAGGACATTGAGATCATACTCTCCAATGTGAAGAATCCTAATTTTGGTGGCACTTATTATTTCAATGCTAAGTATCTTCCCCCCGGTTTTGAACCAGGTAGGTTTGAAGTACCCCGTTATGTAGGTACGTGGATTTTGAGTATTAGTCGGTTCTAGAGTCACAAAAATCATGGTAGCTGGGGGATTCAGGTACTTCAACCTTTTTTTAGCTAATTAGCATTCAGCATTCAGCATTCAGCATTCAGCTTTTTAGCCTTGTCGGTTGGGTAGAGCCGCAGATATTTATCCCCCTTTTACCCAAAAATACCATCAGCGAAACCCAACATCCTAATCTTCCCAATCTCCTATTTATCCGAAAGAAGGCTTAATTCAACTTACGATCTAGTTTTCAGCTCACCTCTTCCGATAGCACACCGTTATTTTATGCTACTATTAAATAATAATGGGAAAAGTGTGCGCTTATATATAAAGTATCTCTACAATATTGGGAAAGCGATTGCCGACAGCAGCGTGAAGCTAATCCCATGATGAATGGGTAGCATGTCGAGAAATTCGATAACAATCACCAAACAGGTAATATGCGATTGCATTGCAATACCGTAGTGGCGCGACACATCTAAAAATGTAGGTTGGGTAGAGCTTTCTTCGTGACCCAACACAGCGTACTCTATTGTTGGGTCTCGTTGCCTCGACCCAACCTACGTCTGTTTCACTGTGAGCTCACTTGCCACTGTTGGAAAATTCAATAACAATGACAAAAAAGCGATCGCATACAACAGGGCGGGTTTTGAATGGAAGCGTCTGGTAAAATGGGTTAGATTGTTCCTAAACCCGCCCCTACAAAGATACGGAATTCTCTTCTAAATTCTTAACTATCGTAGGGTGTGTTAGCGCAGCGTAACACACCATCTGTGCTAATGTAGGCGAGATCGCATTCTAAGATTGTAACCAAATGTACTATGCTTCTGTGAGCTCACTTGCCACTGTTGGAAAATTCAATAACAATCAAAAAAATGCGATTGCCTACAGCACCAGCACAGCTGATCGCATACAGCAGGGCGGGTTTTGAATGGAAGCGTCTGGTAAGATGGGTCAGATTGTCCCTAAACCCGCCCCTACAAAGATACGGAATTCTCTTCTAAATTCTTAACTATCGTAGGGTGTGTTAGCGCAGCGTAACGCACCATCTGTGCTACCGTAGCGATCGCTTGGCTAATATTGTAACCAAAGGTAATATTATCCTGTAATATCAAGTTCGGATAATCACTGATAATTCCCTTCTACCTTGCAACCTTCTTTCTTACCTTCTGCCTTCTGCCCTCTGCCCTCTGCCTTGTTGCAACCGAAGTGTAAGTATTCAACCGAACTTGATATAAGTTCACTTGCCACTGTTGGAAAATTCAATAACAATCAAAAAAAATGCGATTGCCTACAGCACCAGCGCAGCTGATCGCATACAGCAGGGCGGGTTTTGAATGGAAGCGTCTGGTAAAATGGGCTAGATTGTCCCTAAACCCGCCCCTACAAATATACGGAATTCTCTTCTAAATTCTCAACAGTGCCTGAAACCGTTCATCTGACCTGATATTATCCAAATCCGAGTCAGTTTTTGCCATCTCTAAATATTTTTCAGGATTCAGCTTGATGGCTTGTTGGAGGTTTTCTATAGCTAGATCTACTTGGTTTTGTAAGGCGTAAGAACAAGCTTTATTGTACCAGGCTAGGTGGTAATCAGGTTTAAATTGAACCGCTTGGTCATAGGAAGCTATTGCCTCTTCATACCTCCCTAAGTTATCCAGGGAATTGCCCCGGTTGTTCCAAGCTAGGTGGAAATCAGGTTTAAAATTAACCGCTTGGTCATAGGAAGCAATTGCCTCTTCATACCTCCCTAAATTATTCAGGGAATAGCCCCGGTTGTTCCAGGCTTCGTGGTAATCAGGTTTAAATTTAACGGCTTGGTCATAGGAAGCAATTGCCTCTTCATACCTCCCTAAATCATCCAGGGAATAGCCCCGGTTGTACCAGGCTTCGTGGTAATCAGGTTTAAATTTAACGGCTTGGTCATAGGAAGCTATTGCCTCTTCATACCTCCCTAAATTATTCAGGGAAATACCCCGGTTGTTCCAGGCTTCGTGGTCATCAGGTTTAAATTTAACGGCTTGGTCATAGGAAGCAATTGCCTCTTCATACCTCCCTAAATTATTCAGGGAAATGCCCCGGTTGTTCCAGGCTTCGTGGTAATCAGGTTTAAATTTAACCCCTTGGTCATAGGAAGCTATGGAACCCTCGTATTCTTGAGCCGCATGTAGTAAATTTCCCTGCTCAAACCATAAATTAGCTCTATTATTAGGAGCCTGATGCTCTTCTGCCAGAAGTTCTCGAATTTCCAACAATTTTTTAGCCTGTTCCTCAGGAGAAAGGTTGAGATACTTCTCGTAATCTCCTTCCAGAATAATCCTAGTCGATTCTTGTTCCCAGCGTTGTTGTTCTAAGGGAATTTTTAACTCCGCAGAGCGCCAATCAAAAAAGTCAGGAGCACGGTGAATAAAATATTTTAGAGCAAAAGAGCGCAACAAAAAGACAAAGCAGATATTAAAGTCATCTCGAAACCTCTCTCGGTGTTGGTTTAAGTGACGTAATATTGGTGGAACTCCTCTCATACTATAAGCATGAGTCTCCCCAGTTTCCCAACCCTGTTGGAGTTTCTCGGCTTCGTATTGATAAAGAGAATTTTCTAAACCTTCGATAAAGAGGATATTAATCTGTTCGGGATTAGGTAATCCGGCAACAAGATCGTATAAATTCTTAATCGGCTGATCTAAGGGCAAAACCTCAATCTGTTTCTGAGGCAAATCCTGCCTTACTCGTTCCACCAACAATTTCCCATCCGCCGGGGAGCAGCGGACAAAGAGCAAGCCAAAGCCTTGACGCCGCCGCAGGGAGCGCACCAGGGTTTGATATTGCTCTTCTGGGGTTTCTGGGGGTAAGTCTTCATCCCAGACTTCTAAATTTACTGTCATGGTTGTAGGAGGCAGGAGAAAGGTGGAACAGGCTTCTAGCCTGTCTGATACTGGCACCGATGCCAGTTCCACAATTAAGTATAGATAATTTCCAATATCAAACTCTGGTAACAAGATATCATCTGCTGTGGAACAGGCTTCTAGCCTGTTTGAATACTGGCAAGATGCCAGTTCCACAATTCAATATAGATAATTTACAATATTAAACTCTGGGAACAAGATATCATCTGCTGTGGTTGTGGAACAGGCTTCTAGCCTGTCTATACTGGCAAGATGCCAGTTCCACAATTCAATATAGATAATGTCAAATATTAAACTCTGGTATCAAGATATCATCTGCTGTGGAACAGGCTTCTAGCCTGTCTATACTGGCAAGATGCCAGTTCCACAATTCAATATAGATAATCTCCAATATCAAACTCTAGTATCAAGATATCATCTGCTGTGGAACAGGCTTCGGTGCCTGTTTGAATACTGGCACCGATGCCAGTTCCACAATTCAATATAGATAATCTCCAAGTTCAAACTCTAGTATCAAGATATAATCTGCTGTGGAACAGGCTTCTAGCCTGTCTGAAACTGGCATCTTGCCAGTTTCACAATAATTTCCATTTAGCTTTTATCTGGTTTAAAATTAACCGCTTGCTCATAGGACGCAATTGCCTCTTCATACCTCCCTAATTTTCTCAGGGAAATGCTGCGGTTGTTCCAGGCTTCGTGGTAATCCGGCTTAAATTGCACTGCTTGGTCATAGGAAACAATTGCCTCTTCATACTTACCTAATTTATCCAAGGATTTGCCTCGGTTGTACCAGGCTTCGTAGTAATCAGGTTTCAATTGAACCGCTTGGTCATAGGAAGCTATTGCCTCTTCATTCTTGCTTAATTTTGCCCAGGAAATTCCCTGATTGTGCCAAGCTTGGTGGTCATTCGGTTTTATTTTAACTACTTGCTTATAGGAGTCAATGGCGGCTGCATACTTACCTAATTTATATTGGGAATTGCCGAGATTTTTCCAAGCTTCGTAGTAATCAGGTTTAAATTGAACTGCTTGCTTATAGGAAGCAATTGCTTGTTCATACCTACCTAACTGATCCAGGGCAATACCCCTTTTGTACCAAGCTCCGTATTTATCAGGTTTAATTTTAATCGCTTGGTCATAGGAAGCTATTGCCTCTTCATATTTATCTATTTTAGCCAGGTAAATGCCCCGATTGTTCCAGGCTTGGTGGTAATCAGGTTTAATTTTAATCGCTTGGTCATAGGAAGCTATTGCCTCTTCATACCTACCTAAATTTTTCAAAGAAATGCCTCGATTGTACCAGGCTTGGTAATCATCAGGCTGAAATTGAACTGCTTGGTTATAGGATTCAATGGCGGCTTCATTCCTGCCTAATTTATCTAGGGCAATACCCCGATTGTACCAGGCTTCGGAGTAATCAGGTTTAAATTGAACCGCTTGGTCATAGGAGGCAATGGCAGCTTCATTCCTGCCTAATTTATCCAGAGAAATTCCTCGGCTATTCCAAACTTCGTAGTAATAGGGTTGAAGTTCAATCGCTTGGTTATAGGAGTCAATGGCGGCTTCATATCTACCTAAGTAATACCGGGAATTGCCGAGATTTTTCCAGGCTTCATAGTAATCCGACTTAAATGTAACTGCTTGGTTGTAGGAGGCAATGGAACCCTCGTAGTCTTGAGCCATATAGAGTAGATTGCCCTGCTCAAACCATAAACTAGCTCTATCACTAGAAACCTGATGCTTTCCTGCCAGAAGTTCTTGAATATCCAGCAACTTTTTAGCATGTTCTTGAGGAGAAAGGCTCAGATTGTCTAGGGTAATTTTTAACTCAGCAGAGCGCCAATCAAAAAAGTCAGGAGCACGATGAATAAAATACTTCAGCCCAAAGGGGCGCAACAGAAAGACAAAGCAAATATTGAAGTCATCTCGAAATCGCTCTCGGTGTTGATTTAAGTGACTTAATATTGGTGGAACCCCTCTCCGGCTGTAATCTAAAGTCTCTGAAGTATCCCAACCCTGCTGACGTTTCTCGGTTTCATATTGATAAAGAGAATTTTCTAAACCTTCAATAAAGAGGATATCAACTTCCTCTGGATTAGGTAATTCTGTAACTCTATCGTATAAATTCTTAATCGGCTTATCGAAGTGCAAAGCCTCAATATTTTTCTGCGGTAGATCCTTCCTCACCCTCTCCACCAACAATTTCCCATCCACTGGAGAGCAGCGGATAAAGAGCAAGCCAAAGCCTCGGCGTCGTCGCAGAGAGCGCACTAAGGTTTGATATTGCTCTCCAGGGGTTTCTGGTGGTAAATCTTCATCCCAATCTTCTAAATTGATTGTCATGGTTGGAGGAGACAGGAGGCAGAAGGCAGAAGGAAAAAAGAAGGTTGTAAGGTCAATACTGGTAAATTAAGTATAGATAAAATCCACAATAAAACTCTGGTATCAAAATCTAATCTCCCGTGGAACAGGCTTCCAGCCTGTGGCAATTACTGGCAAGATGCCAATTCCACAGAATAGAGATTTAAAACCTAATCTTTCAATGCTTCCTTAAATTCCCAAATCCCCCTAATCAGTGGATGCACATCATACCAATTCTGCATTTCTCCATCTTCATCTAAATAGCGATACTCCAACAGACAGCGGTAAACAACAAACTCCGATATTGATCATCATTTTCAATCCGATTGGAATGGTGAACCTTCGCCA
>JAAHHL010000478.1 GCA_010672185.1 Caldora sp. SIO3E6
CCACCTAAAATAGTGCATTAGAAACTGGTTTTGAAGTAAAAAGTAACAAGTAAAAAGTAACAAGTAAGAAAGAACTAGAAACCAAAATCTATTGCACCATTTTAGGTGGGTCAGTCCACTACGATAGCTAAAAATATAGGTTGGGTAGAAGAAGTGATATCAATTCCGGCTACATTGGAATAATATTCATTCTGGTTGGGGCGCAATGCTTGCCATTGGTGTCAAAACAATTCAAAATTATCAATTAAAAATTCAAAATTAACCTCCAGCTAAAGCAAGAGGCTTGTATTAAAGATGTGCTACGCACATTTCCATTTTTTTCCTTCTTGAAAGAAGGGGCTTGTGACCTGAATTAATCAATTAAAAATTGCCTATGAATGAATTTTGAATTCAAAAAATGGTCAACTTAAGCCTAGACATAGCTGACTGGTTGGATTTCATAACCCACCTTGGATTTAAATCCAAGGCTAATAGCTCAAGTCCATTAAAATGGACTAAATTTTTCGGATTTATTTAGTCATCTTTAGATGACTTAAGCTATTAGCCTGGAACTTAAGTTCCAGGCGGGATAAGGGTTTCACCTTAAGTTGACACCAATGAATGCTTGCGCCCTTCAGTATCTATGTTTTCTAACCAAAAAGCCAAATTTTTAATCATTCCGATCCAACCGGAATTGAGATGAAACCCAACCTACAACTGATTGTATAGCAATTTTTTGATGGTAGAGGGAGCTGATTACCTTAACGATAAGGGTAAGCAAAATGCACTTACCCTTATCTTCAACATCATTAAGCATCATGCCGCACTGGCAGCGGTGTTTCTAGAATCTCCATCAACAATTCTAGTCGGGAAGGACGAGACAGGAGTGGTACTAAATTTGGTAGAGAATAGTAGTCACCTGCAAAAGTCAGAGTATCCACCTGCACTTGTCGCTCCCTTAACTTGCGCTCCAGCCAGTCGTAGGAGTAACCTACTTTGACAATAACAACGCTAGGCTTAACAGCAAGTTGATTGCAGTAGGCATCAAAGGCATCATCAAAGTAAGGTGCAGTATTCTCCCCTTGATCCGTTACCAAGATGATTTGCTCCACTAACTGCTTTCTGAGGCGCATGGCTTCCAAACTGCAACCGATGCTAGTAGCACCTCCGGCAATAATGTGCTGGAAAGCTTTGTCCCAGTCACTCAAATTCTTACCAGCAGCTTGCACTAGATAAGGCATCGTGTCGAAAGCGTAGACAACCAAATCAGCCTCCGTTACACCAGAAATCAAGGCAGCAATTTGCTTACCAATATCAATGGCGCTTTCCATAGAGCTGGATTTATCTACCAACAAAGCAGTAGGCTTGGTAATCTGACCCCGACGCTTCACCTGCTCATCCATGACTCGCTCCAATCGTGCCGCAGTTTCCTGATCAAATTGGCTAACATTGGCTGCAACTCGACTCTTGAGAGCAGAGACACGGGAACTAGACTGAGCTTGATCCAGCTTCTCGTTAATCAAAGCTTTCACTTGAGGATTATCCATTGCTCCCCGCGCCTTGAGAGACTTGAGGTTATTGATTACCTCTTGGGGAGACATGGCATTAATCAGAGCCACCAGTACAGTAGGTGTCAACTGCCGGATAGCACCAATCGCCACAGTGTAAGGAATCTGATGTTCTACAATTAGCTGAGCTTGCTCTAGGGGTGAAGAAGCAAGAGCCAGTAGCTTGAGCTGGAAAGCCATGCTATCTTCCGGCGGATTATCCTTAAATAGTACAGCATCAGCACGGCTACTAGGCTTAATATGCAAACTAGCATACAGATGCTTCATCGCCTTACGTCCCCGTAACGCCGCTTTGTCAAAGAAAGCGTGATTTTTTTCCCGCTTCTGGAGATAGCGACGCACTGCTGTACGAGTAGAGCGAGGCACTTTACCCCGATGCACCTTTAAGAAATCCACAATCCTGGCTACTTGGTAAGGTGGAAATTCTTGTAACATAGTGAAACCAGCATGGCGGTGTTCAGTTACATTACTAGTGAGCAAATTAGCAGTAAACACTTCCTGATGATCTCTAACATCACCATTACCCCGATACCAAACTGCCAAATGTCCGTAGAAGATGGGGTCAAGTTCCACCATCATTTTATGCAATTCTGCTACCTGCTCTAACTGTCGGTGGGGGGTAGTGAGCAGGCTATTAAGCATTTCTAAACGTAAGTCGCGCTCTGCTGTGTTCATTTGGCTACCTCCTTGATTAAGTAATAAGTAATAAGTAATAAGTAATAAGTAATAAGTAATAAGTAATAAGTAATAAGTAATAAGTAATAAGCAGTAGTAGGACTTCAGTCCAAAAAGAAGCCAGTAACAATTGTTACTTGTCAATCACCAAAGTAGATTTTAGATATGGCACTTCTCTAATTAGTGAGGTACATCTTCTATTCCCTATTCCCCATTCCCAATAACCAAGAACTCTGTACCTCACAAGTATGAGAAACACTATAAATATATGCCGCGCAAGTTGAGAGGGCTCTTTGCCTGCTATAGGTTCAGGCTTGCAGCGTACTTACCAATACGCACCATTTGTTGTAGGTATGTAAGCCCTCTCAGTTAGGGCGCGGCAACAATTACTGGAATTAGTTCAATGAAGCTTGTGTACTAGCTGCTTCTAGATACTTGTTAACCAAGAAGCAGTGATAACCATTGTCACCAAGAGCAATTTCCTGACGAGTCGGTAGTTCTGCCAAAATTACATCAAACTTGTTTGATTCTGCTAAATTACTTGATGTCAGATTAACTGGATCTGGTGAATAAGTAAATGTTTTAACTACTGCAATATTCACACCAAAAACCTCTTCAATTTGTTTAACCAGTTCAATTACTTCGGTACTGGTTAAAGATTGTAACTGTGCTATAATTTGCCGAGTTTGAGTAGACATCAGACACCCTCCGACGAAGGTTTAAAAATGCTCAAAGCTAACGCGCAAGTTGAGAAAGCTGTTGTTTCATACGCAGGATTTGAACCTGCATAAACTTGAGCTCGAATCAAGCGCCTGTACCAATTTGGCAAGTATGTAAGCTTTTTCGGTTAGGGCGCGTTAGCTTCAAGAAAGGTGTTAGGTATTAGGTGTTAGGTGTTAGGTGGTAGGTTTTAGGTGTTAGGTGTTAGGTGTTAGGTGTTAGGTGTTAGGTGTTAGGTGTTAGGTTGTAGGTGTTAGGTGTTAGGTGTTAGGTGTTAGGTTGTAGGTATTAGGTTGTAGGTGTTAGGCAATGGTGACAAGTTAAAAGGTGGTACCTTTTGTCAACTCCCAGATATGGTATTTGGAGCGAAAAAAGATCCTATATATGGAATTGGACTTTGGACAAAAAAATCTATATTCGACCTTCTCCATTCTCCATTCTCCATTTTCCATTCTCCATTCTCCATTCTCCATTCCCTTACCTTGTTTCCTGGGGGTAAAATATACCCGCGCAAGTTGGCAAAGCGGTTGACACTCTGACTGCTCTACCACTGAGCTACAGCTTCTTCAACGAAGCTGGTAGGATTTGAACCTACGACCGATCAGTTGAACTGTGTGTAGGCTTTACAGGTTAGGGCGCGGACAAAATGTTGACAATTTTTGCCTTAGACTACTTTAGGAGAGACAATTAAGCGATCGCTTACAGCACCAGCTTGGGCTAATCGCTAAGAATTACAGTCCATGAGACCATTAGACAACAGAGTCTGTTAAACGCTTGCATAATTTAATACTACATACATAATACATAAATGTCAAGGGTCTAACCAAAACAGTTCCCACCTCCTTCCCAATTACCTTCGTGTCCTTTGTGCCTTTGTGGTTCCTTCAATCAAGATTCCTCACCTAACCCCCAACCAACCTCGTCGTCCCCTCGCCATCGATTTATTTGCTGGAGCTGGTGGATTTTCCCTAGGGATTGAGCAAGCGGGATTTGATATAGCAGTTGCGGTTGAACAAGACCCAATTCATGCAGCGGTGTATGGCTTCAATTTCCCCCACACCAGAGTTTTATGTCGAGACATCGCTCAACTGTCCACTCAAGAAATTCAGAAAGCAGTGGGACAATGGGCAACTGACAACAGACTACCAAGTAACAACCAGATTGATTTAGTAATTGGTGGGCCTCCTTGTCAAGGATTCTCTAACATCGGTAAACGTCAGCTTGATGATGCCCGTAACCAGTTGGTGTTCGAGTTTTGCCGCTTGGTAAAGGAACTCCAACCCCGTTACTTTATTATGGAGAATGTATCTGGCCTCTATCAGAAGAAATACCAGCCTCTCTTCGAGCAATTGCTCAATAAATTTCAAGCAGCAGGCTACGCCATAACTGAGCCAGTTCAACTGTTAAACGCTGCCAGTTTCGGTGTACCCCAAAAGCGAAAGCGATTATTTATCCTAGGAGCTCAGGTTGGAATAGGTAAGCTAGCTTATCCTGAACCAAAACTTACCCAAGAGTCTCAATACTTAACCGTCAGGGATGCGATCGCGGATTTACCCAACTTAGATGATTTTACTGAGCTCCAGAAAAGCGATACTGTTCAATTAACCCCACAACAGGTGAGTTTGAGCAAAGCTCAAGCAATGCCCTACGTAGAAAAGCTGCGGGAAATCATTACCGAACCAGACAACTTTGCCTATCCTCGCGACTGGGATGCCCAAATATTAACTAGCTCGATGCAAACTCAACACAATCCGACTTCCATTGAGCGTTTTAACGAAACCTTACCAGGAACCGTAGAACCAATCAGTCGCTTACGACGCTTAAATTGGGAGCAACCTTGCCATACCCTCAGAGCTGGTACTGGTAATGAGCGTGGTAGTTATACTTCTCCCCGCCCTATTCATCCCTATTACCCACGAGTCATTTCTGTGCGGGAAGCCGCAAGACTACACTCATTTCCTGATTGGTTCCGCTTTCACATAACCAAGTGGCACGGATTCCGTCAGGTAGGCAATGCTGTACCACCACTCTTAGGGCGAGTCTTGGGCAGGCAAATTATGGCGGCGCTGCAAGTTGAACCATCAGTGCTAGTAGATCGCTTAGTACTTGGAGACTCTCAGCTGCTAAGGTTCGATCCCTCACAAGCATCACAATATTGGCAGGGAGCTGCTGCTAGGTATTAGGTGTTGCTATGCCCAACGAACCTACAGTTAATTCTGTCTATCTACTTATATCCCAAGGGAGATTCGCAGAAAACCTGGAGTTGAGATACTAAATCTTGAGTAAAAAGGCTAATCTGTCATTTTATCTACACAACGATTAAACGAGACATACTATACCCAATGTAATATAGCAGTGATTGAAGTCACTGAACAATAACAAAGTTGCTACCTTGATTTTTATTTGTTCATCACTAAAACTCTCATTTTGCGATCACGGCAGAGATCCGTAATATTACTGATAATCAAAGGAGAGATTGGGTTGATGACTGATGAAAATTAATCAAATTTGCTTACCAAAGTTTCCAGTTGAGCACATTGCAAATCGTATCCTGAGTCTTCGCAAAATAACTCGTATTGATCAGCAGCTATTTATGTCATCTGTACTATCAAAGACATCACTTTCCCCAGAGGAAAAAATTTTAGTTGAACGAGTGTATAAGGGTTTGAGCAATGGATTTATCAGAGTTGTAGAGTAATTCAGATTATCGGTGGAGATTGGAAAGTGTATTTTACTCTTAAGAAACACTCTGGCTAATGGCTAATGGCTAATGGCTAATGGCTAATTGCTAATTGCTAATGGCTAATGGTTAATGGCTAATTGCTAATGGCTAATTGCTAATTGCTAATTGCTAAATTAAGTATTTTTGATGCATAGTGCAAGATGTGAGTTTTATTGAAAGGGCGCACGTCGGTGGAAGGGCGCACGTCGGTGGAAGGGCGCACGTCGGTGGAAGGGCGCACGTCGGTGGAAGGGCGCACGTCGGTGGAAGGGCGCACGTCGGTGGAAGGGCGCACGTCGGTGCGCCCCTACGGTTGGTTTCTGTTCAGA
>JAAHHL010000479.1 GCA_010672185.1 Caldora sp. SIO3E6
TAGATTCTTGCTAGCTGTCCGAGTTCCTGAAATCCTCCCATCAGTACCAACATTGGCACCATTTAAGAAGAAACTGATAGCATCTGCTCCCGGATCTGTGGCAGACAAGAAAGCTGTAGCAGATTGACCTTCGTAAATTACATTACTTGAGAGGCTCAAACTACTCAGGGTTGGTGCAACATTTTCGACAATTAAGTTCTGAGTAACAGTATTACTTAATCCTCCTTGGGAGTCCCTAGCTTGAGCTGTATAGGTATGAACACCATTATCGGCAAACCGACCTAGGTTGGTAGTTAATGAACGAGTTCCTGTAGTACGAGTATCTGTGCCGACTTGGGAGCCATTCAGTAAAAAAGCGATCGCATCTGAGTTGGGGTCTGTAGCAGACAGGAAGGCTGAAGCTAATTGCCCTTCTTTAATTCTAGGAATATTTAAACCAACAAGAGTTGGTGTCGTATTTGGCGGTGGAGGCGGCGGTGGCGGTGGAGGCGGTGGCGGTGGTGGTGGCGGTGGTGGCGGTGGTGGCGGTGGCGTTGGTGGTGGCGGTGGAGGCGGCGGTGGATTTTTAGGTTGGACAGGATCGAAAGCTGTACCACTATCGGTATCTGCCAGAAATTTCATTAGTCCCCTAAATCCAGTGTCCCAGAACAACGAAAGACGACCAAATAAATCTCCTCGGGAAATGTCGATTGGTACGGAATATTCATGGCGAGTTGGTGCTGTCCCAGAAACTGTTTGAAATGCCCAACCATCAGCTGAACCTGGTGTTTGCGAGGGGCCGCTGAGGTCAGGCAAAATATCAAATACAGTGTTACCAGGAATAGTATCAATAATTAGAGCAGCAACACTGCTAGTACCGGTATAGTTGAAGTTCCAGGGATTGTCGAATGAACCGAAAGTGTTGCCCGATTGCGTCAGGGACCAGCCAGTGCCGAATGCACCTCCGGAATCAACGCCCATAGTAGGAGCCCAGGTTGAGGTTTGGGAAGTACCATCAAAGAAATTGACGGTTATCTGCATTCCTCCCATATCGCTGCCTACTGTTTGAAAGCCAGTGAGGGTAGTTGCTGCGGAGGGTGCAGCAGTTCCTAGAAAAATAAATGTTGCACCAATAAGTAGATTGGACGGGTTTTTCCATAAAGAATTAGACATAGAACCCGTTACTCCTGTAAGGGTAGATGTTGAAAGCACAGTTATGTTGAGGCATTTTGTGTCAAAACTGTTCCGAAGAATAAGTAGATCGGCACCATAAAAATTAACTAGTGGAGCTTGTCATTTGTCATTTGTCACTAGTAATTCATAATTAGCACAAATGAAAGACCACAAATAACCATTAAGTAGAAGCTTGCAAAAACTTATCTAAATCTTCATAATTCCCGGCGTAGGTAGTTGTGGGAGCATCATAACCCTTCAGATTGACCGTGTGCTGCTTGAAGACTTCTTCAGTATTTCCTAAGGCTGAGATATAGCGGTAGGTATCTTCTCCTAAAGCAATATTGAGGCCAATTTGCTTAGTGGCAGATTCTAGGCGAAAAGCCGCATTAACCGTATCACCAATAGCAGTATAGTCGGGACGGTCACCACTGCCAGTGTTACCTACCATCGCATAACCAGTATTAATTCCTGTCCCAATTTGCAGTGGGAAGGGTAAAGTATATTCTTTGGAGAGAGCTGCGGTCATTGTGTGGGTCTTACTTACCGCTTGTAAGATGTTTAGGGCTTCCGCTTTGCTCAGTCCTTGGGAGTCATGAAACCAAATAGCCATGACGGCATCACCGATGTATTTATCCACCCAGCTGCCATATTTACCGATGATATCGCCTATTTGACGAAACCAGGTACCAATTAGAGCTGAAAGAACTTTTTCATCCAGCTGACGTGTTAGCACAGTAAAGTCCCTAATGTCAACTACCATTACGGACATCAGGCGACGTATATGTAAAGTGGAAGTCATGGTTTCATTTTCAGAAACCTCAGGAACTTCTGCTTTGTGGTCTTTAGATGGACAATAAAACTCTAGCTCGGTTTGACCAAAAGTAATGCGATCAGCATTACGTAAAGTGACTGGAACAGTTACCCGGCGTCCATTCACAAAAGTCCCATTACGGCTACCCAAATCGATGAGGTAAAAATCACCAGCTTCAGTACACTGAAACATTGCGTGGTTTCGAGAAATCCACCGATTTGGTAGTACAAAGTTATTATCATCACTACGACCAACTGTCCAACAACTACTACCTACTAAGGGAAGATAGCGATTGCCGGTTTCAGTCTGAAGAAGTAAGTAGGGAGTGGAGCGCAAAGTCACCACAGGCATACAAGCGACTACAGGTTTAAAGGCAAGATTGAGACAATAGACTTACTGATACATTTACACGACACCAAACAGGAATTTCCTGAATAATGAGCGTGATAGTAACACTATCTAAATTGGCAGGGTCAGCGACATCGGAGCAAGTTCTGAGTATCAAACCCAAAGCACCAATCATATCTCAAACCAAATTAATGATTTTCGATGGAGCAGCGCCAATCAGGTTTGACCAAAAAACTATCCATAGTCAACATTTAACTACATTTAAGCTATAGAAGCTGCTAGCCAAAAAAGACTATCTACCAAAATTGTACTCAATACTGCCCCGCTAAACGCTTTCCAGTGTAATTGGTTTTTGCCCAAAGTCCAAAGACCGATCACTAAAAGTGTAGCCACTAATAAAACTGAACAACTAATTCCCCAAGGAGTATTAACTTGTGCGAGCGCACTCTGAAGGATTGGCGTGGCTAGGGTTGTGTCAACTTTCATGAGCTGACGCCAATAAGGAATTAGATCAGTTAAATAAAAATATACATCTGTTAGAGCTGTACCAAGCAGCGAACCCAAGTAAAACCAATTTCCGACTTTCCCCCAGCCGTACCATAAACTGACCACAGCAAAGGGTAGACCAATGGCTTCCACTGGTAGATGGATTAGAGGTTCCCAACGGAACCAACCCCAATAAATTGAGCCAGCTAGCCAACTCCAGCTAAACCCCAGTAGTAAATCGCCCCATAGGTGAGTTGCTTCTTCCTTCAAAAGAATTAATCCTAACCATACCCAACCGATAGTCATCAGTAGACTAAATAAGGGTAGCTGACGTACTAAAGGTGCTTGAGCAAACACTGGCACGGAAACTAAAAAAGAGGCAGCAGCGAATACTAACCAAGATTTTCTCCTGGCACACCATACTGCCTGAAGGTAGTTAATAATTCCACAATTTTCTTGAGGTAAGGCAAATTGTCCAGACTGGCTCAATATTTTAGCAGCAATAGAGAAGAAATTATTGTTAAGCAAAATTTTGTTATTATTCTTTACTTATTCTCATATATCTCAACATATCATACTGGGAATTGGGAATTAAGAATTAAGAATTAAGAATTGGGAATTGGGAATCGGGAATTGGGAGTTCTTTCCTTGTCTCCCTTGTCTCCCTTGTCTCCCTTGTCTCTCCTGCCTCCTGCCCCCTGCCTCCTGCCTTCTGCCTTCAAAGCACTAGCGGCATCCCAAAGATTCACTAGTAGCAACCCCAGTCTTGGAATTGACACCAGATGCTCTAGCACAGAGTTTTCTGACTTGGGGCCCATCTAGCACCGCATCAGTAAAGTCTGCACCAGCGATATCAACCTCATCAAATGTTGAGCGCAGCATAATCGCTTCAACAAAAATTCCATCACTGAAGTCAGCACCAGTGAAGTCAACCAAATGAGTGATCCCGTAGGTAAAGTCAACTCCGTGCCAATTTGCCTGGTTAATCACTGAGTCTTTAAAAACTGCACCCCGTAAGTCAGCATTGCTAAAATTACTCAGTGCCAAATTAACATTAGAAAATTCTTGCTCTATTAGGCTTTGTCCAGAAAAATCTCGACCACTGAGATCTTTTGCTCTTTCAGAGCGTACTACTTTAGAAGAGCTGGCGGCTTGTGCTGATAGGGGAAAGCTTAAAAATACTAAAACTAACAGCAACACTACTAATCGACGAAAATGCTTCATAATTCTCGATACTTAATTCTGGGCTTGCTTGATTGTTGGTATCTTTTTGGAAAAGTCTATCTCTGAGCTTAGGCGATGGGGTGAAAATGATTTTACCCGCGATGCGGTGCTTTACGCTGCGCGATGCTGGTGGCGAAATTAACATTTGGAAATATTACCAACAAGACGAAAGTTTTTGAAGCCCCCCAGCCCCCAATGAATGGTCGGGGGAGCCCGGGCTCAAAGTCCCCGTGGAAACAAGAGCGAAGCATCCTCTGGCTTCCCCCTTTCCAAGGGTGACGGGAGGGGGATCAAAGGGGGATTTAGGGGGCATTCAGCCCATCGTAGCTGTCTGAGCCTTAACCTGACACTTTTGCATGGCTTCAGCTTCATTACCTGCCCAGACATAGTCAGTCCAGATTTCTTTAGGTGCTTCAGGATCGTTGTATCCAAAAATTATCAGTTCTCTCTTCTTCCCCAGCTCCCCAGCTCCTCCGCTCCTCCGCTCCTCCGCTCCTCCGCTCCTCCGCTCCTCCGCTCCTCCGCTCCTCCGCTCCTCCGCTCCTCCGCTCCCCACCCCTTTTTTCCCTCACCCCATGAGGAGGATCAGTAAATAAGAGCCCCCCGATCCCCAGCATTATTTCAGGAAAGTTAAACTAGAGAGTAGTAAAAATACTTCAACTCCTCCTCACACTTGTCAAGCCCAAACAGCTTGCAACAGGAGTTGAACCAAGGCAGGACGCACAAGGAAATTCTGATGAAGAGTAGTTCTTGGATGAGAGCATGGGTGAAACCTCAACCGGTAAGCCATCTGACAAACAAGCCAGTGATGCCAGCAGGTGTTTCTCAACCACCCAAGCAACGCACACCTCGTAAATTCTGGCGTCTTGCTGCCAGTTTACTCATTTTTCAAGGAGTAGCCTTTGGTGTCCCAGCTTACGCACAAACACCAGAGGAATCTACCAATAAGCAAGAACAATCCAAAGATTCTCTGGACTATAGCCAGCTGTTACAGCAGATTCAGGACAACAATGTAGATAAAGTAGAAATTGACGAAGGAACCAATGTGGTTGCTAAAGTCACTTTGAAAAACCAGCCAGAGCAAGAGAAAAAAGTGTTGTTGCTCGAGCAAAATCCAGAGCTAATTGAGAAACTACGTAAAAATAACATTGAATTTGAGGTAAAGCACAGTGCTGATAACTCTGCTGCTTTGGGACTAGTGGCAAATCTATTTTTGCTCCTCCTGTTACTAGCTGGGTTGATGATGATCCTACGTCGCTCTAGTAGTAATTCTGGTCAAGCAATGAATTTTGGTAAATCCAGAGCTCGATTCCAGATGGAAGCAAAAACTGATGTTGTGTTCAATGATGTTGCTGGAGTGGAAGAAGCCAAAGAAGAATTGCAAGAAGTTGTTACCTTTCTTAAAGAACCGGAAAGGTTCACCGCTATCGGAGCACGCATCCCTAGAGGTGTTCTGTTAGTCGGTCCTCCTGGTACAGGCAAAACTCTCTTGGCAAAAGCGATCGCAGGAGAAGCTGGAGTTCCCTTTTTTAGTATTTCCGGCTCAGAATTTGTAGAAATGTTCGTCGGTGTGGGAGCCTCCCGTGTCCGGGATTTGTTCAAAAAAGCCAAAGAAAATGCTCCCTGCTTAGTGTTTATTGACGAAATTGATGCCGTTGGACGTCAGCGAGGCGCAGGTATTGGTGGCGGTAACGATGAGCGAGAGCAAACCCTCAACCAGTTGCTTACGGAAATGGACGGTTTTGAAGGCAACAGTGGTATCATCATTATCGCGGCGACTAACCGCCCTGATGTCTTGGATACTGCCCTACTGCGTCCTGGTAGATTTGACCGTCAAGTAACGGTGGACCTCCCTGGATATAACGGTCGTCTCGGTATTTTAGAGGTACATGCTCGCAACAAAAAGCTAGCATCGGAGGTTTCCTTGGAAAAAGTGGCTCGTCGCACTCCGGGTTTATCTGGTGCT
>JAAHHL010000048.1 GCA_010672185.1 Caldora sp. SIO3E6
TGGTGGGAAGCAAGCGTTATTTGTGGTTAGTTGTTGGTTGTTTGTTAAAAAAGACAAATAACAAACACAATCTTTGTATTTACGCCAAGCGTATACTCCACGTTTACGGAGTGGAATGAGGATTCAGCATCAGGAACATGTCTCCACTGGCATAATTGAAATAGTGTCAAATTCTGGGGGCGTTCAGGCGCTACTGATTGGTGATTGAGGTAGAAGTCCATTCTTCTCTGCGTGCTTTTCTAAGAGAGCAAGGTAAATTGAGCTGGCCCCATCATTTGACGATGGCAAGGTTGGTAGCAAGAGCCTTGCGCTTGGGGCGTCCTGCTTTAATTCAGACAGGAAGCACTGATATACAGTATCGTTTAAGTTACCTGGTACCAGCGCTAATTTGGTCTGGACCAGTAATTTTGGTGGCTCCTGCCTCAATACAACGGTGGTTGCTGCAAGTTGAAATTCCTCGTTTGCAACAGTGGATTGGTACTGATAAAGCAATTTACCGAGGAGACAGTTTTCCAGATGAGCAGTTTCGTGGACTGCTGATTACTTCCCCAGAATCTTGGCTGGTAGACCGATTGTCCGGTAAGGCTTGGTTTCCTCCTGGTATCCCTACTTTGATTGATGGTGCTGATGACTTGGAAGAATGGACTCGTGATCAACTCCAAGCCTCTATTCAGCCAGGAGACTGGGATGAACTAATGCTAGCCTACCCACAACAGGCGGATTGGATTCGGGATGTACGGGTGCGACTTACCAAAGCCATATTTCAGCACCCTCCTAACCCTTATGAGTGCTGTCTGCTGGAGGGGAAAGAGCAAGAAATATTGCAGCAGCTATTGGCAACCTTAGGAGCACAGCAACCATTAAATGTTTGTAGGAAGTTAGATGCTAATGATGTTCTACCCCCTCAGCCGAAGGCTACTGTTGACCCCTACTGCTATTTTCCCAAGTCTTGGAAACATTTTTGGCAATGTTGGCAAAGCTCAAGTCAGATGATGTGGGCAGCGATCGCGCGATCGCAAGGTTATTTTTCCTTGTACTGTAGACCAGTAGAAGTAGCAACAGCCCTAAAGCCAATTTGGTCTATGCAGCCGGTGGTGCTGATTGGCTCAGCACTGGATTTGGATAAAAGTGCTTCTGTGTACCGCCAGCAACTGGGTTTAGGAGACTTGACTTGCTTGAAGTTCTCCCCTAACCGACACACTGAACAGATTCAACTGTATCTGCCGGATGGGCTACCAATGCCCAATACCTCGCGATTTCAAGATGTTTTGATTGAGCAAGTTCGCTACCTCCTGGCGCTGAGTACTAATATCCCAAGTCCGGTGGTAATCCTAGTAAGTGATTTACATCTTAAGGTTCAGCTAGGAACTCTTTTAGCTGCTGAATTGGGTTCACGGGTGCAGGTAGAAAAATCAAATTTGGACGACAACGGCATCCTCATTACTGGTTGGGAATTTTGGCGATGTCATCAACATCAATTCCGAGCCCCCCAACTGCTCATTATTGCCACTTTACCAATTCCTTCTCTAGAAAATCCTCTGGTTGCTGGTCAAGTTGCTTACTATAAACAAAAACGCTTAGATTGGTTTCGCCTGTATCTTTTGCCCGTTGCTTTGAGAGAATTACAACGAGCGATCGCGCCAGTAAGGGAATCCCAAGGTATTGTTGCTCTTTTGGACAACCGAGTAAATCACCGCAGCTACGGTAGTCAAGTCCTTTCAGTTCTCAGTCCCTTTGCAAGGATTAATTATCTAGATCGAAGCTGGTTTAGATTTGATGGTAGATATTAGGGTTGAAGGGGTGTGGGGTGTGGTGAAAAAAGCATGTACTTAGGGTCTGCGGAATAAGTCATTAGCTATCAGTTTTTAGCTTTCAGCTGTCAGCTTTCAGCTTTCAGCTTGAAGATTACCCAGGGATTTTCCACAACAATGCCAGCTTTTTGAGCCCATTTAATACATTTCCTTGTACAAGAATTGGGTTATTAACGGCTGAAAGCTTTGTCTGGTATAGCTTGCGCACTAATTCTCCAAGCCCTACTTATACCGCTATGTGGGCTGAATCAACCCTCACAAACCTGATTCAATCATCTATTGCCTAATTCAATTTTCTCTACTAATCATATCAATTCCGGCTACATTGGAATAATATTCATTCTGGTTGGGGCGCATTGAACTCACATCTTGCACTATGCATCATAAATACTTAATAGTGTCAGGCAGAGCAATCAATTTCAATAATGAAACAGTCAAATCTTATTACTGTATTGTTAAAAGAGGATTAATTGCCCACTCAGAGGGATATCTCAATTTCCGACAAGAATTAGAACGTTTGGTCAAATACTCGGAGGGCGAAGCATTTGGATTGTATAACTTGGGTTTTGTCGATCAATTGTCCCTCAAATGCTTACGCCCCTACATTTTCCAATGATTTTGTTGAGTGGCTAATCGCAGTATGAAGGGCGAGAACTCTTTAGAACAAGTGATGCGTGAGGAGATTACGTCTGAGTCATTGCCAGTTGTTACTATTGGAAATGCTGACCGTCTGCTGAATGATTCCGAGTATCGAGAGCGTTGTGTAGTTCGTCTAGTGGAAATTGTACTTGATATTAATAGCTATAAAGGTGTCAGCCGCCTCTTTATTCCATAGTTGTAATTTGGTGTTGCCATCGCTGAATTGACCTTTGGGTGATGTCGCAAGCACTGACAACCATATACCCAGTTCCCTATTTGGTGCATTTAAGTTATATCGTAAGTAATTTCCAGGACATGATATAAGCGGGAGACCAAACTATGAACAGCATCTTGCAACAACTTCAAAACCATGCAGCTGCCTTGCCCCCCGCATTGCAAGCCGAATTGCTGAATTATGCCATCTACCTAGAGCAAAAAGCACAGGCCAACCCCGTCCCGGCCACGGCCAGAAACCAGAAACAGGAGTGCCTTGCGGAGGCTTTGGCACAGGCGGCTGCCCTAAATCCCTATGGTGACATTGCTAATCCAGTCGCTTGGCAGCATGAACAACGCCAGGATCGGCCTTTGCCGGGGAGAAATCATGCTGATTGATAGCAATTTGATTATTTATGCCACCCAATCGTGTACGCGATTGCCAGGTTAAAATGAGAGAATGATAGCTTCTTTTCACCAAGCCTCAGACGAGGAGATTCTCAAATGCCATTAGTTGAACTCATGTCACAAATCCAGGTACTTCCAAAAATTGACAAACTTCGGCTTATGCAATTCCTTGCTACAGAGTTAGTTAAGGAAGAAGACGCAAATTTCTTTGTTGCGAACCAAGAGTATCCGGTCTGGTCGCCGTACAATTGTTCTGAGGCTGCTAATGTCTTGATGAATCTTCTGGCAACGAAGCAGCAAGAGAAGAATGGTTGACGCTCAAAGATTTCCTTACAAGATCATCGACAGCAACCTCGGTATGGTTGATCGAATGCCATACCTGCCTTTAACTCTCAGCTTTCATGGTCAATCCTCAAACGTCGAGGGATTATTAGATACAGGCGCTAGTGTAAATGTTCTACCATACGAGTTAGGAACACAACTGGGTTTCATCTGGGAGAATGAAACACTCTCGGTTCTATTAGCAGGAAATTTGGCTCGATTTGAAGCTCGTGCAGTGGTTGTTGCTGCACAATTGAGTTCTTTTCCCACTGTTGATCTCGCATTTGCTTGGACGCAAGCACCCAATGTGCCTTTAATTTTGGGACAAGCTAATTTCTTCTTTGAGTTTGATGTTTGCTTTTTCCGTGCGCGTTCTGAATTTGAAGTCCGTCCCAAGCAGATTGAGTAGGCATAAAGACAGGATTTTTAGTTGGAAAAGATCCCTCCTTCCTCCTGCCTTATTGCCACCGAAGTGTAAGTATTCAACCGAAATTGATATTGTTGGTTCAGTTATTATCCACCTTGGCTTTAGCTTGCTCCATGCGCTCTTCAGCATATTCTGTTGGGGGAATATTCCACTTCTTCTCCCCTTCAACAATAAAGCCTTCCGCCTCCATGTCTAAGATGGCGTCATTAACTGTTGTCAGGAATTGCTCATTACCTTTGCGTACTCCCATACCCCAGCTTTTTTGGAGGATAGGTTCTAATGGCTGATGCCAATTTTGAGACCACTCAGGATCTTGGATTTTTCCTACCAAACCTAATTCATCATAGGCAAATCCAACGCAAAGTCCTTCTTGGAGAGATTTGTAGGCTCCTGAAGTTTGAGAGAAGTTAACCATTTCAATCTTCATTTCTGTTAACTCTTCGTTGTAGAATGCGCCCTCAATACCGCAAACTGTCTTCCCTTTAAGGTCTTCCCAAGTTTTAATGCCATTGCCCTTCTTTGTCAGCACCCCCACTCCAGAAGAATAGTAGTTTTCACTAAAGTCAATCTCTTGCCTACGTTCTTCTGTATCGGTCATCGTGGCAATTACTAAATCAATCTTTCCTTGCTTGAGAAGATCTATACGGTTGAGAGCCGTCACTGGCACAAATTCTACTTTCTCCTCTGAATCTAACACTTCCTCGGTTATTCTACGGGCAATGTCAATTTCTAGTCCAGCGTTTTCACCGTCTGAGTCAATAAAGCCAAAGGGAGTGTAATCTGTTTTTACTCCAATAACAATTTTGTCTCTTCCGTTAATTGCTTCGAGGGTATTTTCTACTATTACCTCAGTCTCTTCAACAGCTTTCTCCGTTTCGTTAGCCTGAGAATCTTTGATAGCCTGGATACTGTTGGTAGACTGGTTACTCTTGGTAATCTCAATTTTGGTCTGTGAACAAGCAGTAATACTTACAAGTGCTGCAACCAAACTGATGCTTAGGGTCACAACCCTTAAAGATGGATGAAAATATTTTTTTCTCATCATTGTTGTATTTTTCGCTCCTCTAATTGTTTAGACTGCACCAAAATTTTATTGATAACCTCCTACTCAGATTTAGTGTTTGTTCGTTAAATATTGATTAATTATCAACATTTGTTATTCTAATGTTTAATATAAGTTATGTCAAACAATTTCATATATATGAAAACGTAATTAACTAATTTCATATATGTGAAAACAATGAATATCTTACCTAGAATCTAGAGTTTCATAACTGCATCACAAGCATTTAGACTCTTATGCTTGAGGATACAGCGGTAACTGCTGTAATGCGGTACACCTTAATAAATTGTCAAGATTTGACTGCGAATTAAAAATTAAAAATTAAAAATTAAAAAAAGACATTACTGTAGCTAAATGTAGCAAAGATAACAAAATTAACTCGAACGTTAGCTATATGCAGTTAATAAATTCGTAACCGCTTGACTATGTTTACTCTTCTTAACATAGTTAAGTTTATTTAAACGTACTGGGAGACTACTTTCAAAATTTCATTGCGCATCAACTCGACCGTTTTTGGGCTAAGCTCAGTAAAATAGCATGGAATTAACGAAAGCCCAGCCCAAGCGATCGCGTATACTTAGGGTTTGCTGAATAAGTCCTTAGCTATCAGTTTTTAGCTTTCAGCTGTCAGCTGTCAGCTTTCAGCTTGAAGATTACCCAAGGATTTTCCACAACAATGCCAGCGTTTTGAGCCCATTTGATACATTTCCTTGTACAAGACTTGGCTTATTAACGGCTGAAAGCAAAGTCTGGCATGGCTTTCACACTTATTCAGCAAGCCCTACTTATTTATCCTTATTCTCGTTTGTGGAGAACGCCATCGTTTGTGTAACGTTGAGATA
Source organism: Caldora sp. SIO3E6 (assembly GCA_010672185.1). GTDB lineage: Bacteria > Cyanobacteriota > Cyanobacteriia > Cyanobacteriales > Coleofasciculaceae > Caldora. The sequence goes on from JAAHHL010000048.1 coordinate 5,725, forward strand.
CTCCCAAACTGAAAGCTGAAAGCTGAAAGCTGATAGCTGATAGCTGATAGCTGATAGCTCCTATTCTGCATCTACAGAAGTTACAGTTGTCTTATCCTTGACCCGTCGGATAGGCAAATTAGCAATTAATGCCGTTGCTCTTTGGTTACTCTCTAAGGTAAATTCTAACTCCTCGGTATCAATTTCTACATAGCGGGAGACTACTTCCAAAATTTCATTGCGCATCAACTCGATCGTTTTCGGGCTAAGATCAGTCCGGTCATGGGCAATTACCAATTGGAGGCGTTGTTTGACTTGGGTGCGACTACTAGTGGCACTAGTCCAGGGAAAAAGTCTCTCCAGAAGTTCGCTAATCATGGGATGTTCAAGGAGTTATTACATCAAGGAAAGGAAAAGAAGTATCAACATTGGTGACCAAATCAAATTACCCCAAAACTTAGTTGCGGAACATACGGCGGAGGCGGTTGATCAAGTTGTCGTGTTCTGCCATCAAGTCGAGGAAGGGAATTTTATCACCTTCTAAGCGACGGGCAATATTATGGATGGCAATGCCAGGTAAAGAAATTTTCTCTTCCGTGACAAAGGGTTCACCTCGATTACTGGAGATAATAACCCGCTCATCATCCGGAACAACACCGATAAGGGGAATAGCAAGAATTTCTTGAACGTCTTGAACCGACATCATCTGCTCTGCTTGCACCATTGCCGGTTTTAGACGGTTAACAATGAGATGAATGCGTTTGATACTGTGGGCTTCTAGTAAACCGATAACTCTGTCAGCATCCCGTACCGCAGCAATTTCTGGTGTGGTAATAATTAAAGCTTCTGAGGCAGCAGCGATCGCATTGCGAAAGCCCGTTTCAATTCCTGCTGGGCAGTCAACTATAATGTACTCGTAGGTCTTAGCCAATAAACCCAGCAACTGTTTCATTTGTTCGGGACTGACTGCCTCTTTACTGCGGCTTTGAGCAGCCGGTAGTAGTACTAATCCTTCCTGTCGCTTGTCTTTTACCAAAGCTTGATCCAAACGGCATTGATTAGCTAAGACTTCAACAGCAGTATAGACTACCCGATTTTCTAGCCCTAACAACAAATCCAAGTTTCTCAGACCAAAATCTGCGTCCACTAGAGCGACTCGACGACCTAATCTAGCGATCGCCATACCTAAATTAGCAGTAATGGTGCTTTTTCCTACCCCTCCTTTGCCGGAGGTAATAACAATAATGCGACTCATGAATTCAACAACAAGTTGGTCTTAGAGAAATCAAGGGCTCTGGCAATGCGGATGCCGCTGGAGGTGATATAAGCCACCTCAGCATAGAATTGAGACAGGGGTGTTTCTGGTGCTCTGGCTACCGCATCAGCAATCCGCAGTTGGGTTGGCTCCATTTGCAGAGCCATAATCCGACAAGCTCGATTGCCACTAGCACCAGCATGAGCAATCCCCCGTAGACGCCCCCAAATGAAGATATCTCCACTAGCGATTACTGTACCACCAGGATTTAAGTCTCCTAGTATAACAATAGTGCCGGGATGGCGAATTTCAATACCAGCTCGCACTGTTGTTTGTAAGTATAGAGGTTCTGCGATCACCTCGGTAGATTCTACAGGATTTTTCTGGAGAGATTGAGCAGGAGTTGGTTGCTCAACGGAGTAACCCGCTGTAGCCGCAGCAATGGCAGTTTGTCGTCGGCTAGTAAACACTCGCTGTAGCTTGAGCTCGACTTCAGAAAGAGCATCAGCGATCGCTTGTAGCTTTTGTCCATCTAACAATTGATCATCAGCCATCAGATGAACTATTGTGTTCCCCTGCCAAAAACGCTCACCAGCATTAAGACGATGTTTTAGCTGTTGCCAAAGTTCAAGCCAAGTTGCTTCGTCGGGCATTTCTTCTGACTTGGGCAAGATTAATTGTAGTTGTTCTCCCTCCCGTTTGAGACGGACTTGTATTTGGCAATCTACTGCCTTATCACTGGGAGAAGCAATATCCACTGATGGTTCAGCAGAATCAGTGGACACTGATGGTTCAGCAGAATCAGAAGTCATGCAATCACAAGCTAATCGTTGGCAAACTGATTATTTTAAACTAAATAATCCTAACTTAATAGTACTTACTAGATTAAGACTGCTATATCTTTACGAGCTGTATGAAGCTTCTCGTCAATATGATACACTTACACCAACAAGAGCTAGCTGACTTAACAAATGTACACAAATGAACAAATCAGAAAGCTTTTTAGTACTGATGTTCTTAGTTATCTGGCAAATAAGAATCGGGGTCGAAATTGGAATCGATTGTTGTAACTGACTCTATTAAGTATTTATGATGCATAGTGCAAGATGTGAGTGTAAGTCAAATTAGCTTTATTAGTATCTCAAAAATTTGGACGATGTATGCGCCTACTCACATCCTTACTTCCATTGCCTACAGATTTCCTCCATAGCTTCAACAATAGCACTGATGGTAGTGGTGCTACCTGAAAGATTTTGAATGGCAGGGGTAAGCTTGGGAAGATCTTGGAGGAAAGTTGAACGGTTTCGGTGAGCAAGAAGGTGAAGTAGAGACTGCCATTCATCAATAGTGTATGTACTGAGAGGAAAGCGAGAGATAAGTTGGCTTACAGCACTAGCTTGGTTATGTAATGATGAGAAACCGTTACAAATTTCATACATTGCTGCAATATATTTATCTGGTAAATATTCTGCACAATATCCTAGAACAGAGATACGCTGAGTTTCATCTTTAATTTGCTGCACTGCCGTTAATATATCTAATATTGCCTCATCAAGTGGCAACTCAGAATCTTTTGCTAAGCTGCCTAAAGCTTCTATGCGAGGGAATATATCAGGAATTTCTTTTATAAGAGCTAAAGTTGTTGAAAGAAGCTCTGGCTGTCGTCGAGTAAATTGGATCAGAACTTGTACACGACTGAATAAGTCCCAAATTTGTTGCGTTATTTTGAATGCTGGCTGTAATAACTCCTCTGGCAAACTAGGCACCAAACTGCTTAAAATTTCAGATCTGCTTGCTTCACCTAAAATCAGTTGAGTTGCTTCTAATGCTTCAACGTAATATCCTGGTTTTCTTTGAGCTAATTTGCTTAAAACAGAAGCTCGCCTATATGCATTCCCAATTCTCTGAGCTATTTCCAGTACGTTTGGCAGTAATTCGTCTGGCAAGTTAGAGACTACATTACACAAAATCTCAGCTTGAGTAAATTCATCATCAATTTGATGAACAATTTCTATAATTAAATAGTAGACAGTTGGATGGTACTGAGCTATTTTACTCAAAATATTCGCACGAATAGATAAATTTTCAATCTGTTGTGATAGCTTTATTGTTTGCCTTAAAGCTTCTGCTTTATTTTGAGCTAAATTACTAAGTAACTCAGCTCGACTAGATAAGTTCCAAATATACTGACTTTCTTCCAAAACTTCCGTAATTAAGTTTTTCGATTGATTTTGTATCAAGCTGTTTAAAACGTATATACGGTTAGATGGGTTCCATATTTCGCGTGCCAACGCAATTATCTGGGATAAGAGCTCTTCCGGTAAAAATTGTGCTAATTGACTTAAAAAATAAGCGTAATTATGTTCGTCACTGATATATGCTGCTATTTCTAATGCTTTGGGAGCAATTTCCTGTGGTGCATAAGGGACAAGTTCTAGCAAGGTTTCTATGCGCTGATATTCATCTGCAACTTTATGAGCATCCTCTAGCGCCTCAAGTAACAAATCAGTTTGTGGTTTTGGTAGCTTACTAAGAACCTTGAATTTAGTGAATTTACTCCTAACACTCTCTAAAATTTGCAGCACACCAGACAACAATTCCTCTGGAAGATTTGGAGCTAGCTTTTCTAACACTAAGATTCGTCCACTCTCATTATCAAGATCCGCTGTCATTTCTAAAATTTCTGGCGCAAAGGATGAAGGTAATCGTTCTGCCAAGTTACCTAGAGCTTTTGAATTATGCATATTAAAACCTGTTACTTGTCTGTCATATATGTGAATTTTTTGTACAATCTTAAATAGAATTGGCAGAAAATTTTCTGGCACATTTGCCGTTATTTTTTTCAAAAAGTCGCTGCAAAGAGAATAAATATTAGATGTATCTATTTGCGTTCTAAATATTTCGATTTCCTTAATTAGTTTTAATAATTCTTTCTCTGACAAATATGCAGCTAAACTGCTTAAAGCACTTTTGCGTCTTTTGTCCTCCTGCATTTGTTTTGCTGCTCGTATTGCTTTGGGAACCAAGTCTTCTGTCAAGTAGGGAGCCAATTTTTCTATGATTTCCTCTAGGAGATATTCTTCTCGAGTTTCTTGGGCAATTCTAAGGATTTTAGCTAAATATTCTTCTGGGGCATAAGGTATTATACAGGGTAAAATAGTAGACTTTGCTTGCCCCATCTGCTGAATTAGTGTCAACAGGGTTGACCATAAATTATCTGGTAAGTATCGTGCCAATTTGGCTAATATATCAGCACGAGTATATTCATTTTCAACTCGTTCAGCTTGTGCTAATAGCTGAGTACAAAATTTTTTTGTTACAACATCGGGTGACACGCTACCTAAAAGCCAATATCGAGTATAATCATCTTGAATTTGCTGGACTAAACTTATAGCTCGTTGAGTGAGAGACTTTGAGAAATAAGGAGCTAAAGCTGGAATTGCTTCGATTCTTTTCTTATCTTCTTTAATTTGCTCTACATATGCCCACGCCTGCTCTACTGTCCAAAATTCATGCTTTACCAACTCAATCATTAGTTCTAGTGGAATATTACTTGCCAAACTATTTAGAGTAGTTACAACTAATGCATACCTTACCTGAAGCACAATAGCGAGTTCTTGCTCCTGTACATACATTGCTTCTGCCAACTGCCAGCCCCGTACTATATCTTTGACAAAGAGTGCAGGTTCTCCAAGACTGTTACAAGCTTCAAACCACGCATTTCTTCCCCGTTCATTGCTTGCCGCTAATAACTGGTGAATTTCATCGGCTAAACCTGCTTGCTCCATGTGCCAGGTCAAATTTGCATGGATATAACCGTCTGGTAGTAAAGCCCACCAAGGCTTTCCCGATAATAATGCTTTGTAGCGCTCTACCACCAAGCAATGAGCTTCTGCTGATGTCAGACCCAATAAATCTTTTAGCAACAATCTCGCTGTATCATGCACTAAGTCATGCATTCGATAAGTTGGTTCTTCATTCCATGCCACACCATCTAGTAATAAGGAACGCCGACGCAATTCTCGAAGTGACTTCTGTGCTATTTCTAGCGATACACCCCAAATTGTTGCCATCGCCCCAGCCCCAACATTAACATCCTCTGGCAACACTCCCATTTCTGCAAATCGGTGTAGAAACTCTAGTTTTAACCGCTGTAAACTCAAGTTAAAGCTGGCTCTCAAACTTCGTTGCTTTCTCGCTTTCTCAGTTGTTACTTCTTCTAGATCCGGAGAATCTAGTACTTCTAAGCGTGCAACTTCTTCTTCAAATGCCACTAGCAATTGTTTCCAACTAGCTCCATCCTCCACTTGAACAGCTGCTAGCTCTAATGCCAAAGGCAAGTATCCTACTGCATCTGCCAATTGCAGAGCTAATTCCCTCTCGTAATCTGTTAAAGTCTTTCGTAGATAGCCTTCAAGTAGCGAGATTGCTTCATTTTGATCCATCTGATCCAGATCTACCCGCTCTGCTCCGGGAATGTGTGCCTCTCGTGTTGTTACTAATATTTGACACCCAGCTCCACCTATCCGAAACCACTCTACATCTTCCGATCTCCACGCATCGTCTACTACCAGTAGCATTCGCTTGTTGTAGAGCAACGAACGCAAATGTATTGAAGCAGCTTCAATAGTTGTCGGTTTATAGTCGAAATCTCGCAAAGCCTGAATCCAATTTCCTAAAAATGATAAGATTTCAGGGTGCTGACCTAAGGTTGCCCAAAGCACACCGTCAGGAAAGTGTTTTTGCACTTCCCTATCAAATGCAAGAGCTGTTGCTAATACCGATTTACCAATTCCGCCTAAACCATAAACTGCACTTACAACTAGCGTTCTATCTTGAGCTGTGCCTTGCCTCAACAGATTTCGCTTGATCCGTTCTCTTGTTGTAGTTCGATCAACGTAGTAAGTTGGCAGTGGTGGCACCTGAAAGGGCATTCCTGTGCTAGGACGTACAGCGACATAAACATCACCCTGAACGTTTGCGATTGAACCAACTACAACACTCCCAAGATCAACATTTCCAATCGTTTGTTGTATTGATCTCTGTTGCTCTGGTAATGTAGACCTCCGTGTTGGTGGTACATTTGGCGATTGACGACTAGATCGCCCTAATCCTAGCCACCGCAAAATTTTCTGCACTAGCTTTTTGAGGCTTCGGAACCATTGCCTTTGCCGAGTTCGTCGTCTTCTCCCCATTAGACACCTTCAAAAACTAGGGGGTGTAATCTTGATATACAAGGGTTTCATAACTTTTTCTGGAGATGTCTATTGTATCTCTTACCTAAAGACTTATATTACCCCGTACATTTTCAATAGAAGCAACAGCTTTGCTGCCTCTATCAACTTTTCCAATTGTTTGGGTTACAGTTTTGTGTTCCATCCCCGCAGCGGGTAATTTTTCTTTAAGAAGTTGCTCCAGTAATGTATTACAACGCCGAAGAGAAACTGAAGAGTGAATTTGAAAAGAATATTTACGACAAATTTCAGTTTTTCTACTTTGCCAAAGACGATGAACGGACTTCTCAAGGTGAAGTGATTCCTGGAATTGGTGGAATGGTTTATGAGCGCCCTGGCTTTCAAGGTCAAGAAGGTAAAAATAGCTATATACCTGAAATTGTTAAATCTAGACGTTCTCAGCTCATTAAACGTTAGTGAGAACAATCAATCCAGCTTAATTTTCCCATAATTTCCCTCATTCAGTCCATATACTTTAGCAAAACTGCTGGAAGACTACGACGAAATCTTTCAATTCTAGGATAATTTCTATCAAGTCTTCCGCAGTCCGCCTGCTTTTTCAAGCAGCTAACCCCCTGTTAAGCTAAAACGCATTTAAATTGGTTTGTCCTAATCTCCGAGTCCCCGCGTCCCCGCGTCCCCGCGTCCCCGCGTCCCCGCGTCAGAAGCAATTCACAATTTTTACGCACAACAGCTTATCTTCCGGGGAATGAGTTAAGCATCGACCAATGGTCCATAGGGAAGTGGACTGTGGTTTTGTTCATTGGGGTGGGTAAACCAGTATCCCATATGACCTTCGATAAACTCTGCACGGGTGATCGAGCCGTTACCATCGGTGTCAATGCTATTAAAAGCCTTGTCAGCTCGTTCTTTTTGTTCTCCTCCAGAGTAGATCGCCAAATACGTTCGGTATTCTTCACGGGAGATCTCTCCGGAGTTATCGGTATCAATGAGATCAAAGAAAACTTCGTTCTTTCGCCTACCCACTTCCAGTGTTGATTGGAGTACCGATACTGCCTTCGCCGCATTGCTGACTGCGTCTTCTTCGGGGATCTTAGTGCTGGCATCCACTGAAGCCCCTCCAGCAATTACATTTTTAAATAGGTCGTGAAACAGCGTCTGGATTTCTTCAGAGTTCGACGAATTACCTTGAAGTTCAATGAACCGATCTGCGATCTCTTCGTAATCCGAGAGGGACAAAAAACCATCTCCGTTGACATCCATGAGCTTGAAGTAAGTCTTTACCCTGGCAACCCAAATACTGGAGGACAAAAAATTTTCTGGAGTCATGGCTACTAAATTCTGTAATAAAGACTCAGCAATGATACCAGTCTCTATCTCCTTAGGGAAGGATGAGTTGGTGCCAATCTGGTGCGAGCGATCGCTTCAACAAGTGTACTAAAACTGTATTGGGCGGCTTTTATCATTAAGTGCTTTCCAAAATAGGTTCATATCCTCCGTCTTAAGATGCTGTGCCATAGGATAAACTCCTGGTTCTATGGTTGTTTCCGTTGTTGCTAGCTTCACTACACCCAGTAGTTGCATGGTTACAATAGGATCGATATATAATGATTGTATCAATATGGTTTTCAATCAAGCGTGTAACTTTCTTAAAAGATAGTATCTGTTCAGGAACTAATAAAGTGATTTTTTTGGAACAATGTTGTTTTCTAAAGGTTTGACTCATCCCTTGCCGATTGGGTAACAATTCCATTTTTTCAGGAACATAAAATAGAAAAGTAAGGAATAATCCGGATTTAGGGATAAGTAGATATTGAAATGTCAGAGGGAAATACCTCCTGATACCGTTCTAAAGCTTCTTGTAAGTCCACTTTCACTATCCCTTTCCAACAAACGATTGATATTATCATAACTGTTTCTCTATCTCCCACAGTTCCCACACTTCCCACAGTTCCCACACTTCCCACACTCCCCATAGAGTTTCAGGCAATGTTAGGATGGCACTTGCCCCATCTGGTGACGTATTAATGGCAGAAACACTTTTATTCAATGCTCTACGCGCAGCCACTGATGAAGAAATGGCGCGGGATGAGACGGTATTGGTGATTGGTGAAGATGTGGGACACTATGGTGGTTCCTACAAAGTTACCAAGGATTTATATAAAAAATATGGTGAATTTCGGGTTCTAGATACCCCGATCGCAGAAAATAGTTTCACCGGGATGGCAGTTGGTGCAGCCATTACAGGTTTACGCCCAATCATCGAAGGTATGAATATGGGCTTTTTACTCCTCGCTTTTAACCAAATTGCTAACAATGCTGGGATGCTGCGCTATACTTCTGGCGGTAACTTCAAAATTCCTTTAGTGATCAGGGGTCCTGGAGGTGTAGGCAGGCAGTTAGGTGCAGAACATTCCCAGCGTCTAGAAGCTTACTTTCAGGCGGTTCCTGGTTTAAAAATAGTTGCTTGCTCAACCCCCTACAATGCCAAGGGATTGCTCAAATCTGCGATACGCGATGATAATCCGGTGCTGTTTTTTGAGCATGTCCTACTCTACAACTTAAAGGAAAACTTGCCAGAGGAAGAGTACTTAGTACCCCTCGACAAAGCGGAAGTAGTACGCACTGGCAAAGATGTAACTATTCTCACCTACTCCCGGATGCGTCACCATGCCCTACAAGCGGCGAAGCAGTTAGAGCAACAGGGATTTGACCCTGAGGTGATTGACCTAATTTCCCTCAAACCCCTAGACATGCAAACTATTGGTGCTTCAATACGCAAAACCCATCGGGTGATTATTGTGGAAGAATGTATGAAAACTGGTGGTATTGGGGCAGAATTGACCGCATCGATCAATGAACAACTGTTTGATGAGCTAGATGCACCAGTACTGCGCCTAGCTTCTCAAGATATCCCTACCCCTTACAACGGTACTTTAGAGAACCTAACCATTGTGCAACCACAACAGATTGTGGAGGGAGTGAAGAAAATGATGGCACTTCAGATTTAAGCTAGTTGTTGGTTATTGGTTATTTGTTGTTTGTCGTTTGTTGTTTGTCGTTTGTTATTTGTTGTTTGTCGTTTGTCGTTTGTTGTTTGTCCTAATGACCAATAACCAATGACCAATGACCAATAACCAATGACTAATGACCAATGACCAATGACTAATGACCAATGACCAATAACCAATAACTAATAACAAGTAACACTTATGCAAAGACAGCGTTTGGTACTAGCCTTAATTGCCATCCTCGTGGTTGCGGCAATCGGTATACTGCTGAAATTTCCCATCCGTTTAGGATTGGATTTACAGGGAGGGGCACAACTAACTATTCAAGCAAAGGCGACAGAAGAGATTCCCCAAATTACCTTAGAACAACTAGAAGACCTTAAGGTGGTAGTAGAACGTCGGGTTAATGGACTTGGGGTTTCTGAAGCAGTAGTGCAAACCGTTGGCTCTGAGCAAATATTGGTACAATTACCCGGTGTCAATGATCCTCAGCAGGCAGAAAGAGTTCTTGGTGGCACCGCAGAGTTGGAGTTTCGGGAGCAAAAATCAGGCACAGAATCACAGCTACTGATTGAACAACAGCTGCTACAGGTAAAACTGCAAGAGCAGGAAGAACTCAGAGAAAGCGATAATGAAGAAGCCATCGCTAACATTCAAGAAGAGATCCAAACTAGTACAGAGGCCATCTCCGACTTATTTGAACCAACTAAGCTTACAGGGAAAAATCTCAGAGATGCTCGTCCCCAACCCCTGCAAGCTGGAGGTAACTGGGAAGTTGCCATTCGCTTTGATACCAAGGGAGGCGAAGATTTTGCCCAGTTGACAAAAAACTTGGCAGGCACAGGACGTAGTATTGGTATTTTCCTTGATAATGCTTTAATTAGCGCTCCCACAGTAGGACCAGAATTTGCCCAAGCTGGTATTACCGGGGGTTCTGCGGTAATTACAGGTAACTATACCTTTGAATCTGCCAACGAATTTGCTGTGCAGCTGCGGGGTGGTGCTTTGCCAGTGCCAGTCGAAATTGTGGAAAATCGCACTGTTGGTGCGACCCTCGGACAAGACAGTGTTCGACGCAGTGTTTATGCAGCAATTGCCGGTTTAGCCTTAGTATTAGTATTTATGGTAGTTTACTACCGAATTCCTGGAGTAATTGCTGATCTTGCTCTGATCATCTACGCCTTACTCACCCTTGCAGTCTTTGCTCTAGTCAATGTTACCCTGACCCTACCAGGCATTGCTGGTTTTATCCTCAGCATTGGCATGGCAGTTGATGCCAACGTACTGATTTTTGAGAGGACAAGAGAAGAATTACGATCCGGTAAGTCCTTGTATCGTTCAGTTGAGTCAGGCTTTTACCGAGCATTTTCCAGTATTTTGGACGCCAATGTCACAACTTTGATTGCTTGTGCTGTATTAGGTTGGCAAGGTTCAGGTTTAGTGAGGGGTTTTGCCGTAACCTTAGGAATTGGGGTAGGTGTGAGTATGTTTACTGCCCTTACCTGTAGCCGCACCTTCACCCTGGTAACAGTATTGGGATTCCCTGGAGTTCGCCAGAAACCAGAACTATTTTGTCCTAATCTACCAGCTAAATAAATTTGGTCATTTGTCATTTGTTATTCGTCATTTGTCATTGGTCATTGGTCATTTGTCATATCAAGTTCGGATAATCACTTATAATTCCCTTCTCCCTTGCAACCTTCTTTCTTACCTTCTGCCCTCTGCCTTGGAGACCTCTGCCTTATTGCCGCCAAAGTGTAAGTATTCAACCAAACTTGATATCATTTGTCATTTGTACCAATTCCCAATTCCCAATTCCCAATTCCCTATTTCCCAATTCCCAATTCCCAATTCCCAAAATCAACATGAAACTAAATCTAATCAAACAGCGATCGCTTTGGTGGGGTATTTCTGCCACTTTCATCTTGGCTGGCATCATCGCAATGGTGATTTCCACGGCACAGCTAGGGGCTCCCTTACGTCTAGGTCTCGATTTTGTTGGTGGCACCAGGCTACAGTTACAACGGGACTGTACTCAACCAGGAAATTGCGACGAACCAATTGAAACAGCCGTGGTGCGGGAAGTAATGACAGCCCAGGGTTTGGGAGAAAGCAGTATTCAAATTATCCAAGGTGGGGGAGAGCAACCGATTCTGAGCATTCGCTCACAAACCTTAGATGTAGAAGAACGCACTCAACTAGAAACCGCTCTCGAAGAGACAATTGGTGCTTTCGAGCCCAAATCTACCCAGATTGATACCGTTGGCCCTACCCTAGGAAGAGAACTGCTAGCTTCTGGTTTACTAGCCCTACTCCTCGCCTTTGTCGGTATTCTTATCTACCTCACCTTCCGCTTCCAGTTTGACTATGCCTTCTTCGCTTTTATTGCCCTATTCCACGACGTATTGATTACGGTAGGGATTTTCGCCATCTTGGGTTTGCTGGTGGGTTTGGAAGTAAATACCTTATTTATTGTTGCTCTCTTGACAATTATTGGTTTTTCTGTTAACGATACAGTGGTGATTTACGACCGAGTACGGGAAGTCATCAAACTCAATCCCAAGCAGCCAATTAACCAAGTAGTAGAGAGTGCAGTTAATCAAACTCTGACGAGGTCAATTAATACTACCTTAACTACCATACTGCCCCTATTGGCAATCTTTCTGTTTGGGGGAGAAAGCCTCAAATATTTTGCTCTAACGTTGATTATTGGTTTTATCTCTGGTGCTTACTCCAGTATTTTTATTGCCAGTACCCTACTAGCCTTTTGGAGAGAGCGCAACCCGCAAGCTCAACCTCCTGAACCCCAGTTGGTAACAGAAGAAGTTGCATCCCCATCGATAACCGATACTCCAGCTACACCAATAATCGATGCTGAATTTTCCGATGAAAAATGATGAGAATTTAGAATTTAGAATTTAGAATAAAATTCCGTACATTTGTAGGGGCGGGTTTAGGGTCGCCGTTATAGCGCTACGCGCAATTCAAAATTCAAAATTCAAAATTTGCCGGACTCCGTCCCGCTGCGCTAACGCTTTGCTCACCATGCTACGCAAACAAAAATAGACCATGACTAGGTTTCAGGCTTTATTAATGTCCTAACCATAGCTCGTAGCGCTATAACCCCTGTTTACGATAACCTTGATACAAAACCCGCCCAAACCATAACTTCACCCCCTACAAAACACCTACCACCTAACACCTAACACCTAACACCAATTGCTACCAGATAACCTAGATCCTACTTTCAGGGAACAAGTACAAAGATTACATGAGCTAACTGTTTATGCTCGTTGGTTGCTTGTTGGCATCCTCTGGATTACCCTCGGACTCTTGAGTTTATGGGGTTGGCGTTATGAAATTTCCTTGTTGCGATCGCACTTTACCTGGGCAGCACTACGGTATGGTATCGTCTATAATCGTTTACCTGCCCTAGGACTAGGTATTTGTATTAGCATGACTGTTGCCGTGTTAGTTTGGCAGAGTCGCAATATCTTATGGGGCATACCTCCCACTGAACAGAAGCGTCTAGAGCAACAAGTACGCCGGATTTGCCAGCAGGGAGCCAGTCATCCTTTATGGAAATGGATTTGTAAATTGTGATTGGGCAATCCCCATTGGTGACAAGTTAAGGTAAAGATGTCATTGTCAAGGAAGCTGAGGAGCTGAGGAGCTGAGGAGCTGAGGAGCTGAGGAGCTGAGGAGCTGAGGAGCTGAGGAGCTGAA
>JAAHHL010000480.1 GCA_010672185.1 Caldora sp. SIO3E6
AAAAAAAGGTAAAAATACCTATAAAAAAACTAAAAATAAGAAGACTTAGACTAAATTTATCTCTCAATTTACTCAACTCTTAGCCCACAAATGAGACTGGGCTATTTTGTCTTAGTCTAAACTCCAGCTATGAAGGAGTGGGAGCATCAATAGTTTTTGAGATCTATGGTGAGCAGATCAGCCATTATGTCAGTGATGAGTTTCGTCGGCAAAGCGTCATTGCTCCTTCATCCCTTACCTGGCTCATGCTCCATGAAACCCTTGAGCTGGAGCATATCAATGAATCCCTCACACTTGCCCACCTTGTACCTCAATCAGGAGTTCCTCTGGAATCACTATGGCGAGGTGCGAAAGGTATCGCTATAATTTTTTGGGACTATTTCAACGCCATTTATCGGATTTGCTTTGCTTTAAATACCCTTGCTTGAGCTGATCACATAAATAGCGGTAAATTTGTCAATCATCCCACGGGGTGACGAGCTGCCGGAAAAGTAGCCTGTCACCTCCTTTTGTTTTTAGCAATTAACCAACAACATGGGTTACATTACAGTGAGGAGATTAACTTATAGTTGATTTATAAAGTGAATCTTCGCCATTAGTATGGGTGCTTTAAGGCTGATTGCAGCTTAACAACTTGTTTTTTTATTGATTAATCGCCTAACCTATTACCATTAAAGGCGAGGCATTCGTGCAAACACTCTTCGCTTTTGTCAACAGCTTATGTAGCAAATGCTACTGTTCAGACAACCTTTGAGAGGCTCCTAAAACCTAAAACCTCATCTCAACTAGCAGATTCCGCTTAAAGTTGATCATCAAATGAGTAGACCACTTCCTCGTGAGGAAAGCAGAAGACTAAATGCACCTCGCCAGCTTCAGATCATTGATACTGCTCCTGATGAAGCATTAGATGATCTCGCCTGCTTAGCGGCTTATACTTGTGGAACACCCATTGCTTTGATTTTCCTGATGAAGGACAACTATATATGGCTCAAAGCAAAAACAGGTTTAGAGAACACCGATATTGCTAAAGTTCTTGAGTTGTGCTCTCTGATTGTATCAACAAATGAAGTTGTTGTTGTTCCTGATACCAAAGTTGATCAACGATTTACCAATGCTCCAGTAGTTAAATCGCACCCCAATATCCGATTTTATGCTGGTGTGCCTCTAATTACAGCCAAGGTGCGAATACTAGGAACTTTTTGCGTAATTGATCATATCCCGAGGAACCTTAACTCTGAACAGATAGAGGTTTTGCAAGCTTTGAGCCGTCAGGTGATAAAGCAATTGAAGCAGCAGCGGGATTTAACTGCGATGGCAAATGTCGTCAAGGAAGGTAAGCAAACAGAGCAAAAGCTGCAAGAGAGTCAAATTCGTCTGAAGTTACTCAACAGTATATCAACCAGAATTACTGCGGGGATGTCAGTTGAGCAGGTTATTGAACACACAGTTAAACAAATCAGCCAATATTTCAACACGGTGCGAGTTGCCTACTCCACCATTGATGATGACACAATGACTGTGATTCATGCCATAGAACCCGCAGGAATGGCCCACTTGCAAGGGTCATATCCTTTGCCTAATGCGCCAGAATATCTCAATGCCTTGCGCCAGTATAGAATGCTGGTTGTTAATAATATTTATCAAGAACCTTGTTTGGGACCCTTGACTGATATATTGTCGGCACTGGGAAACCGAGCGATGCTGGATATGCCATTGAAGCATTCAGAGAAATTAGTAGGTTTGTTGTGCTTCGACTCCCCCAAACCTCACCAATGGACTGAGCATGAGATTGCTACCCTCAAGGAGATTGCAGAATACCTCTCCTTTGCCCTCAAAGAAGCCCATGCACAACAAAAGCGCTCCCAAGCAGAAGCCGCACTAAGGCAACAACATCAGCAGGAGCATTTGTTAAGAAAGATTACGCAACAGATTCGTCGCTCCTTGAACTTAGAGGAAATTCTCCAAACCACTGTTACAGAAATTCGAGATTTTTTCCAAGCAGAGCGAGTGGTGGTTTACTGTTATCAGCAGGGAAGAAATGGTATGGCTATTGCTCAATCAGCTCAGTCTTCTTGGACTTCCTTTCTGAACATGAGGATGGAGCGAGCCTGGTTTGAAAAAGGTGCAAAATTTTATCAACAGGGAAGTATTTATGTGATCAATGATATTGAGCAGGTAGAGCTTCCTCTTGAATTCCACCAGTTTTTAGAGCAACAGCAAGTACAAGCAGCCTTAATTGTTCCCATCCTAGAAAACGATCAGCTGTTGGGGATGGTTGCTGTTTATGAATGCTCCCAATCCCGCCACTGGCAAATCTGGGAAATGGATTTGTTAGAACAACTAGCTATCCAAGTAGCGATCGCGATCCAACAAGGTACACTCTATCAACAAGTACAGCAGCTCAACAGTAATCTTGAACATAAAGTAGAACAACGTACTGCTCAACTAAAACAGGCTTTGGATTTAGAAGCAACCCTCAAACGCATTAGCGACCAAGTTCGGGATAGTCTGGATGAAAGGGAGATTTTACAAATAGCAGTGGAGCAATTGGCTCTACCTCTGGGAGTAAATTGCTGTCGTGCTTTGGTGTATCCCTTAGAACAAGGTAGTTCTACCACCTGTTACGAGCAGTTCACTTCTATGACTACCTCTCCGAGTAAAGTAGAACCAATCGCCGAGTTTCCCGAAATTTATCAGCAAATACTCCAAAAGCAGTATTTACAGTGTTGTTTCCTTAGTTGGGAAGAACAACAAGATAAAATAGCAATATTGGTTTGTCCAATTGTTGATGAACAAGAAGTATTGGGAGAGTTGAGGTTAGAGGCTTTACCGCACCATAGCTTCAACGATGTGGAAATTCGTTTAGTGCGGCAAGTTGCCAACCAATGTGCCATCGCTGTTCGCCAAGCCCGCCTCTACAAAGCTGCGCAACAACAAGCAGAGGCTTTAGAAGCACTTAATCAACTTAAAGATGATTTCCTTAGTAGTGTATCCCATGAGCTGCGCTCTCCAATGACTAACATCAAAATGGCGCTTAAAATGTTGGAAATTAGTTTTAAGCAGCTGGGGTTAGTTGCTCCCGAAGGAAAGATCCAGCGCTACTTGCAAATTTTACAGGATGAGTCGAAACGAGAACTGGATTTGATTAATAATCTGTTGGATCTTTCTCGTTTGGAGGCAGGGAGTGAGCCTTTACAATCAAGTATCATTAAACTACAGGATTGCCTCCCGGTAATTATTCAACCGTTTGTAGCTCGCGCTCACAATCAGCAGCAACTACTGGAGGTTGAGTTTCCGCCTCAACTACCCCCTTTAAACAGTGACCAAAATGCTTTGGAGCGTATTTTAAGTGAATTGCTCAATAATGCCTGTAAGTATACGCCACCGGGAGAGAAAATTACAATATCAGCATGGTCAACAAAGACAAGTATACAATTAAGGGTGAGCAATTCTGGAGTGGAGATTCCTCAAGGGGAACTATCTCAAATTTTTCAAAAATTCTACCGCATCCCCCATCATGACTCTTTAAAAAAAGGTGGTACAGGTTTAGGATTAGCACTGGTGAAGAAATTGGTGGAGCATTTGGGAGGTACTATTGAGGTAGAAAGTACCACAGAGCAAACCATGTTTACTGTCCAACTTCCCCTGACTCCGAGTTGTTAAAACAGAGCAGGGGGGGTGAGAGAAAAAAAGGGTGGGGAGCGGAGGAGCGGAGGAGCGGAGGAAGAAGAGAGAACTGATAATTTTTGGATACAATGCTCAAGAAATCCCACCCAAAATTTCGTTCACCCGCAGAGGGGAAATATACAAAGAAGCCTGGGAAATTAACCCCAGGCTTCTTCCTAGTAAGTTTCTAGAATTAAATGCTCCAGAAAAATGTCGTTAAATTAGCTTTCAAGTATTTTTAGTAACTTCCCCTTGATACTAACTTTCCCATTTCTGAGCAACTAGTTCAGCCAAATCTACAACGCGCTGAGAGTAGCCCCATTCGTTGTCATACCAGGCAACGACTTTAAGCATATCGCCACCCATGACCATTGTCAGACTAGAATCGACAATTGAAGAAGCATCGCAACCCTTATAGTCTGATGAAACTAGCGGCTCATCACTATATGCCAAAATTCCTTTGAGTTCTCCTTCCGCAGCTTCTTTGAGCACTTCATTTACTTGCTCAGCAATTGTGCTTTTCTCTACTTGAACTACTAAATCAACTACAGACACATTCGGTGTAGGTACTCGCAGAGCAATACCATTGAGTTTACCTTTGAGCTCAGGTATCACTAGAGCCACAGCTTTCGCAGCTCCTGTGGATGTCGGCACAATGTTCATCGCAGCGGCTCTTGCCCTGCGGACATCTCGGTGGCTGGCATCCAACAAGCGTTGGTCACCAGTATAGCTGTGAGTAGTGGTCATTGTTCCCTTAACAATACCAAAATGATCATTTAACACTTTAGCGAAGGGAGCTAGACAGTTGGTAGTACAACTAGCATTGCTAACCACATCATACTTACCGTGTTCATAGTCTTGATGATTGACACCCATTACGTAAGTCCCAATATCTCCCCCTTTGCCTGGAGCAGTAATCAGGACTTTCTTTGCTCCTGCTGCGATGTGCTTGGATGCTCCATCTTTGGTGACAAAAACACCAGTCGATTCGATGATTAAGTCAATTCCCCAAGCATCCCAAGGTAAGTTCAGCGGATTGCGATCAGATACACATTTAATCGTTTTGCCGTTAACTATCAGAGAATTGTCATCAGCCCTAACGTCAGCATCCAACTTACCTAACATAGTGTCGTATTTCAGCAAATGGGCATTGGTCTTGGGGTCAGAAGTATCATTGATGCCCACTAGTTCTAGGTTACTATTCTCTCTGGTTAACCAGCACCTGGTGAAGTTACGTCCGATACGTCCAAAGCCATTGATCGCTACTCTAATCACTGCGTCTTGCCCTCTTTATTATTCAAACTCAGTTAATATCTTCTAGCTGACCCCAATCATATCGCAAAGGATGACACTTTCTTAATTTAGATTTTTAACTATATAGTTAAATATAAATGAAAAATCAACCTGAAAATTATGAAGAGCAAATTTTTAGGCTCAGTCCGCCGACTAGGGTGCATCGTTAATATCTATTTATCTTTATCCCTGGCTAAATCGTCCGGAGTCAGAAGAATTTTGATTGTCTAATAATCTAGAGCGTCTGTTTGACCAATTGTGGGTAAGAAAATCCAATTAATTTAACAACACAGTGTAAAGATCCAGTTAAGCTATAGCACAATGGCGGTCATCAGAGTATGCAAAGCCAGAAAAATTTGATAAATTTTTACTTTGCTATATCTTGAAAAATCGATTCTTGATATGATAGCGCGTGATATTGGCACAGTAGGCTTGTGTGGTATGGTGTGTAAGGAGTTAAAATGACGAATATTGTAGATCTTAGTGGGAGACCATTTCATTTCATCGGCATTGGTGGAATTGGAATGTCAGCCCTGGCTTATGTTTTAGCAAAGCGTCAAATACCCGTATCTGGGTCAGACCTCCGTTCAACGCATATTACTCAACGTTTGCAATCAGTGGGTGCTCATCTTCTTGAAGGTCATAACCCGACTAACCTAGAATTTTTCTTAGAGAAGACAGAGCCAATTTATCAAGAATTATCTACCACAGCCGTTGGCACGAGCCCAGTAAGCAAAGTTGCTTCCGGACTCTGTCAAGCCAACCATTCTGAAGTGGTAAGTAAAATTGCACCAAGCTTCCCTCAAGTTATTTGTTCGAGTGCGATTAATCCAATCAACTCGGAGTATAGGGCAGCTCAAGACAAGGGTTACCCAATTTTTCATCGCTCCGATTTACTCGCCGCTTTAATTGAAAATTACCACAGTATTGCGGTTGCTGGGACTCATGGTAAAACTACAACCAGTAGTTTAATTGGTTATATGTTATTGCATTCAGGTTTAGACCCAACCATTGTCGTAGGAGA
>JAAHHL010000481.1 GCA_010672185.1 Caldora sp. SIO3E6
TCCGGTAACAACTACTAGAGAGGCATAGAGAAAAGCTATAGTCCAGGGAAATTCTGCCAGCCAGTGAGCTGCCATTCCTCCCCCCACCAAGGTGAGTAGTGTTCCTAGGGTCACCAGGTTTCTAAGACTACCGGAAACTTTACCCAAGGCTCGCAGCTCAAGGTTGAGCCCTCCCTCAAAAAGAATAACTGCTACTGCAAGAGCAACAATTACTTCTAAACCGACTCCCAGTGCCTGCGGGTGCAGCAAACCAAAGCCGTCTGGTCCTAGTAAAACGCCAAACATTAGTAGAAAGACGATACTAGGGACTTTGAAGTATTCTGCGATTACCTGGGCACTAATCCCAGCGAAGATGGCAATAACCATCTGTAGGGTTAGTTCAAATGATCCTTCCATATGCGTAACTGTCGCAAGCGATCAACTCAGGTCTTAAGGTCTGATGTTCTACGTTGACAAGCATTAATTTGGTTGGGCAATAACTTCAGGGTAAGTTGATCAGTCTGGTAATTGCAAATCAGCAAAAGGTCTTATCTTTAAAATAAAACCAAAAAAAAATTGGCTATTGCTCCTCTTCATAATAAAAAATGCATTTGCTCATCAGCCCTGACCCATGATATATGCTCTTGTCTCAAAAATTCTCCCCTAGTGATTGGCAGTTGCCTTGATAGACTGGTTATAGTTGAGTAATTTCTCATTTTGGCAAATTT
Source organism: Caldora sp. SIO3E6 (assembly GCA_010672185.1). GTDB lineage: Bacteria > Cyanobacteriota > Cyanobacteriia > Cyanobacteriales > Coleofasciculaceae > Caldora. Next base: position 708 of record JAAHHL010000481.1, read on the forward strand.
GATGTTTTTTTGAAAAGAAAAGTTAAATTATGATTCATTGCGGATATCTTAGCACCTAGCTGGGACTAAGGCAGTGTTCTCACTCCGACTTGGCTCCCGATTCTTGCTTGAAGCAACAGTTGATGGTGATAGACTGAGAAAGATTAATCGATGTGCTTGAGGTGACCAGAGTGTATTGTTTTAGCGTCAGCCAGTCGCGATCGCTCTCATAAATTGCCCACCTAACCTTGGTAGTGAGAGTTTCTCGTTACATAATTGAAAAGAGTCACCTAATGAGATGCCTATTGCTGCCGTGAACAACAAGCGAGAGATCAGCAAGTCGGATTGTCACTAAGGACAGAGACTGGCAACGAGTAGCAATCTGAATTGTTGGTTAAAGATGAATCATCAAACTTTTACTGGGGATCGCTCAGGAAACAAAATTCGCCAAACTGAACGCTGGCTTGAGGGAATATGGATTTTGATACTACTCCTAGCAGCACTACTGCTATTGTTAATCAATCTTGACAGTCTGCCGCTGCCAGATGGAGGAAAAACGGTCACCCAGATCGCTGAGCAAATACCACGAACATCAGAAAAATCTTCACAATGGTTTTACCCAGCCACTGATGTTACAACAAATCTAGTTCAATTTCCTCTACCTCATTGGTTAATTACTGCTGTTTATCAGATTGGTGGCAGTAATCTTTGGATGGCACGTTTGCCTGGTGCACTCCTAACTGCTTTATCTGTGCCGCTACTTTATGGCATTGGTCGAGAAATTTTCCCTTCCCGTCAGACAGCAATTTTCTCTAGCTTAATTTATTTAACTTTATTACCTGTTATCCATCATGGACGCTTGGCGCTAACAGATGGAACAGTATTGTGTCTTCTTGTTTTGATGATGTGGTGTGTGCTGCGATCGCGTCGTGACTTACGTTGGTCTTGTGGTATAGGGATCGGCTTAGGTTTAATTTGCTTAACTAAAGGTTTATTACTAGGACTTTTTCTCTTGACAATTGCCCTCTTATTTCTAGGGTGGGACACTCCCAGACTACTAACCTCTGTTTATTGGTGGAGTGGCTTGCTCCTTGGTATTGCCCCAACAACTGCTTGGTATGTTGTTAGATTACTGGAGCTAGGTCTACTTCCTAAAGAAGTATTTAACCAACTTCAAGGGCTACTTTGGGCATCAGTTGAGACAAATCCCATTAACTTTCCCTGGTATAACCTGATGCTGAGGGAAATATTTGCAGTACCCTGGATACTTTTTTGGCCCTACGGGTTGCAGCTTGCCTGGAAAAATTACAATTGGGGTTGGGCTAGACTGGTGCTGGTTTGGACTGGCTTTTATTTAGGGGCAGTTGCCTTATATCTAGGGTTAATTGCTGTAATATTTAACAAACTACCTGGAGATTTTGGATATTTCTTGCCTATCTACCCAGCCTTGGCTCTTGCTGGGGGGTCACTGCTTACGGAAGTCTGGAATTGGCCTAGTCATAAAACATTTCCCCGTTTTTGGAGTATTGGCCTCAGCCTAATGGCTATAGCAGCAAGTATTCTTAGTGTTCACTTTAGTCGCTTAGATCTGGTTAATTGGTCTTTAGCATTGTTTTTTGCTTCAGTGGCTTTAACCATGACTATCGCAGCCGTTTTGATAGCTCGCAGGAACTTGCAATTTATTATGATTCTTTTTTGGGGCAGTTATTTATCGCTACTGCTTTTTGTTACTTCTCCCTATTGGATTTAAGCTAAAACTTATCTAATTTGCCTCAACTTGCTCTTCCTCTAACTCCAATAATAAAGGTTGGGCAAATCCCCTAGATCGCTCTTAAAGAGGTGCTTTGCCCAAACAGGTATTCCTGAAGGCTGATTATAATTTGGTAGCTAGTGGTGTATTTCCCTGGCCTTCAGGGTAGCGAACCTTGTTTAAGAGTCTAGCTATCTCTAGCTCTATGATGAGCCTAGATCCATTAATTCAGGACACCTCAGCAACTTCTTCCTCATGGTCTTCAATTTGCTTAAGGTGAATATGTTTGCGTCCTAGGGTGATTTCAAATTCTTCTCCTGGCTTTAAGTTCATCTGTTTAGTATAAGCAGAACCAATCAGTAAATTACCGTTGGACTGCACAGAGATACGAAAACTGGCACTACGTCCTCCACGTCCATTGCCATTGGCTTTGCTATCTAACTCAATTCCCTCGGCATCAATCAGAGCGTTGAGGAATTTCATCATATTGACTCGCTCTACTCCGTTTTTGGTCACGGTGTAGTAGCCACATTCTCTAGCTTTTTCTTCTTTGGTGAGATTACCTAGTTCTTTGACTTTTAGGACTAATTCCTCACCTACTAAGGGTTCTGGTTTCTTCTTTTTAGCCATCAGTTTTAATCTAAAAACTAACGAGTTAAGTGGTATTCAGGGTTTTTGCTGTACTGATACTCAACTAAGACAACACTCATCTTAGGCTTATAGCAGTACATATGATTATATTACACAAAAATGGTTAATTACATTAGCTATTTTTTTTTTATCGAGTTTGGTAAATTTTACTCACCCTCCACCAGCTAGGTTGTGAACAAATAGCCGTTCTCGATTATGTTATTTTTTTGAGGCATCCTGTCTCTATACAACCAACAACAGCTTGCTAAGTACTTCTCGATTGGAGCATTAATCAAGCTTGGGGATAAAGACATCAGGTTATGGTTGAGAGAGCAGCCTTAGTTATACACTGCCTAAAAAACAACTCAAAAAATTAACGTCTGCAACTTCATTCCAAGACTCACAAGCAAGAGGGACCTGAGTTAGTAGACATTACCCAAGCTAATGAAGCACAAAAACTTGTACCCTATTCCACAGATTTAATCAGTATGAAGCTCACCACTCGTGGACACTATAGTGTCAAAGCACTGCTAGATTTGAGCTTACAACCTGCTTATGGGCCAACCTCTGTTAAACAGATAGCCCACCGGCAAGAGCTCCCAGCTCCTTATTTAGAGAAACTGCTGATGGAAATGCGTCGCGCCGGTTTAGTCAACTCGATACGCGGTGCTCAAGGCGGTTATCAATTAGCCCGTGAGCCTGCCAAAATTTCTCTTGGTCATATCCTAGAAGCAGTTGGTGAAACCATAGAACCACTTCCTCGCCATACACCAGACGTGGGTCAAGCTGAAGACTGGGTAACTTTTACTCTTTGGCACCGGCTGCACCTAAAGCTTAAAGAAGCATTGTACAGCATAACCTTGGCAGATCTTTACTATGATGCTCGTAGCTGGCAAGCTGCTCAAGGGGAAGAAACGAGTTTTGTTGTTTAAATATTGCCAAAAATTTTCTACTAAGGCAGTCCCGATGAAAAAAAAAGTTTTCACCATTTAGAGAGGAGAGAAGCATTACGTTTTGGTAACTTCTAATACAGCTGCTATCGTTTTATTACTGGCTGCAAGTCTAGACTACTTTATTGGCGATCCTTGGAATTGGCCTCACCCAGTGCGCGTTATGGGTTGGCTGATTTCTCGGTTTACTCAGTTGGTAATTAAGTATTGGTATCAAAAATGGCAGGCTCGCTTAGCAGGAATTGGGCTAGGTGTGGGACTAATCATTGGCAGCGGAGCAGTTGGATGGTTAATTGTTCAAGGTGCAAGCTGGATTAATTCAGGATTAGGTGTAGCCCTAGAGAGTATTCTACTGGCCAGTTGTTTTGCTGGTAGAAGTTTGCGGGCAGCAGCAGAAGATGTTTTACAACCATTAACCACTGGAGATTTAGAACAAACCCGTTCTAGATTGGGTCAATACGTCGGTCGAGATACAGAAAAACTTACTGAACCAGAAATCCTCCGTGCCGTTTTAGAGACAGTAGCGGAAAATGCCACAGATGGGGTGATGGCTCCTCTGTTTTATGCCATAGTTGGAGCATTTGTACCGGTCGTGGGTAGTGCTCCTTTCGCTTTAGCTTATAAGGCTGCCAGTACTCTAGATTCGATGATTGGTTATCGCCAAGAACCTTATACTGATTTAGGTTGCTTCAGTGCCCAGCTGGAAGATATCCTCACCTGGTTACCCTGTCGGTTAACAGTAGTTACCCTAGCACTTTTGTCTGGCAAACCCTTTGCCGTTTGGCAGCTTTGTTACCGCGATGCACCTCAAGATCCTAGTCCCAATTCTGGCTGGAGTGAGTGTACTTACGCAGCTATTTTGGGCGTTCAGCTGGGAGGAACGAACTGGTATCAGGGAGTTGCTAAACAAAAACCACTTCTAGGTGATCCAGTTCACCTGATTACAACTGATAAGATAACCCATGCCCTACAGCTAACAAGGTATTGCTTTTTGGTTTGGTTGGCAATTACGATCACTCCTTGGGTGATAGTAAAAATAGGTACAATTATATAAATAATTACCACTAAAAACGATGGAAGCACTAGCATCTATTCAATTATCTGCTAACTACGACGAATCCCTCAGCAGAGAGGCTAATGTTTGTGGACTGAAGTTATGGGAGGGAGTAATTTGGCAAAAATTTGCTAGTTCTGCTTGGATTAGTTTTGTTTCCCTAGTTCTTGCTATTGCTATTCTGAGTACAGCTGCTAGTACTATGGCTGCTGAGCTCATTAATGGTAGAGTCCGCACTGATGGAAGATTCCTTAATGTTCGCTCCAGTCCTAATGGTTTTGTTGTTGGTAGCTTAGCTAATGGTGACCAAGTGACTCTGACAGGTCGTAATATTGATGGTTGGTTAGAGCTTGGTGATGGGAGCTATGTATCCGCTAGATGGATCGTTAAGGAAGGTTCTGCTCCTGGCAACGGGGGCAATTCCTCCAGTCGTGTAGGATATGTCAGAACCAAGGGCAGTCCCCTGAATGTCCGCTCTTGTCCCGGTGGTTCTATTGTCGGTAGCTTAACCAATGGGAGTCGAGTCAGCTTGACAGGTCGTAGTATTGATGGTTGGTCACAACTTGCTAATGGTAAATATGTATCTTCTAAGTACATCTCCTCTGGGCAATCTACCCCAGATAGACCCCGAAATAATGGTAACCGTTTTCCTTCATCAGTAAAGGCTCTACGACGGGGTAGTAGAAGTCAAACTGTAGTTACTATTCAACAAAACTTAAAAAATCGAGGTATCTACAATGGTCCAATAACGGGATACTATGGCAGATTAACCGAAACAGCCGTCATCAAATTTCAGAGAACACAAGGTATCACAGTAGATGGGATTGTCGGATCTCAGACCTGGAAATTTTTAGAGGGAAATCAGGGAAATCAGCTATTGGCAAGGAATCAGAATA
>JAAHHL010000482.1 GCA_010672185.1 Caldora sp. SIO3E6
TAAAAAACGAGAAGATAACAGTGAAATATGACTTTGTGGATTCTCAATATTGACCATGTCTCGCTTTTTCATTGATTTGTTCGTAGGGGCGGGTTTAGGGATATGATTGGGACATCAGCGATCGCCTTGATACAAAACCCGCCCAATCGATAACCTTGCAGATTAGCGATCATTTATTGGTTGTCAAATGATTTGTTCGTAGGGGCGGGTTTAGGGATATGATTAGGACATCAGCGATCGCTTGGATACAAAACCCGCCCAATCGATAACCTTGCAGATTAGCGATCACTTATTGGTTGTCAAATGATTTGTTCGTAGGGGCGGGTTTAGGGATATGATTAAAACATCAGCGATCGCCTTGATACAAAACCCGCCCAATCGATAACCTTGCGGATTAAAGATCGCACTTATTGGTTGTCAATTGATTTGTTCGTAGGGGCGGGTTGAGGAATATGATTAGGGCATCAACAATAACCTTGATACAAAACCCGCCCAATCGATAACCTGCCTCATTTTCAGTAAGTGTATTATAAAATCTGAACTATGGAAATAAAGAAAAATAGCAAAGCAATTGACGTCACCTGATCTACCTCCTAATTCTGGAAGAGCGACACTTGTTGATGAACGTAAGCTAGATTATTTGTTCAATAAAAATATTAAGCGAGATCCTCACAACTCAGCCCGCGCTACTCAGAATGCACAGCAGCTTCAAAGGTTAGGTATTTATGACGATACTGAAGGCAGATCAATTATAACAAACCATCTTCAGGAAGTTGTCCAAATAGACAATAATGTAGTTGAGCGATATATCAATCCCTATGGGGTAGATGTTGAAATGAGAGAATCTCTCTTAGCCGGAAAATCTGGGAAATTTGTTAAAATACTTAGTTCATGGGAAGTATTACCAGACGGAAAGCGCAGACTGCTGAGTTTTAAGCCGCTGGGAGGTAAAAAATGAGAAGAGTCAAAGTCAAAAACGAATTAGATAACTTGACATTATTAGAACTATTCTGGACAGAACCAATAATTGATACCAAATCTGGTTATAGTTGCTATGAAATTACTGATGAATCTAACGTGGTACTGAAATTTGGCGTTGATATTATTCAACAATCGGTGCAACTTGATGTAAGAGTCGCAGATAATCCCTTGATTACCTTAAGTTACGAGGATATTGAGTACATTGATATTATTGATGAAGCTCAAGGAAAATTTGCTTTCTCCTTTTCTCCACAAGATTCTAACTTGGATACTAATGTTCAAATTCAACTCAGACCTAAAATTAAAATTTCTGGAGCAACTTTGACAAACTAGTTCAAGAATTTAGAATTTAGAATTTAGAATTTAGAATAAAATTACTTCGTAGGGGCGGGTTTAGGGATATGATTAAGACATCAGCGATCGCCTTAATACAAAACCCGCCCAATCGATAACCTTGCAGATTAGCGCTCACTTATTGGTTGTCAATTGATTTGTTCGTAGGGGCGGGTTTAGGGATATGATTAGGACATCAGCGATCGCCTTAATACAAAACCCGCCCAATCGATAACCTTGCGGATTAACAAGTGCTTATTGGTTGTCAATTGATTTGTTCGTAGGGGCGGGTTTAGGGATATGATTAGGACATCCGTGATCGCCTAGGTACAAAACCCGCCCAATCGGTAACCTTGCAGATTAGCGCTCACTTATTGCTTGTCAATTGGTGATGAGAGGATAACGACAGGGCGGGTTTTTAGTGGAAGTTTCAGGTAAAATTATCGGGTACAATGGATTTAAATACAATATCGCCTAAATAAACAAAAATTGTGGATAACTGGAATATTTTATTAGAAAATCGGGATGATGGCCTTACTGTAGCTACTGTTCTAGAAGTACCCAACCTTCAGGCTACAGATAAAACTAAACAAGGAGCAATTGAAAAAGTTCGACAGCTTTTACAAGAACGTTTAGCCAAAGCCGAGATTATTCAAATTTCATTGCCAAAAAAATCTAGTGATTATAAAACTTCTTTAATGAAATTTGCAGGTATTTTTGCAGAAGATCCAGATTTTCAGGAAATTATGTCAGATATAAGAAAGGAACGAGAAGCGGTAGGGGCGGGTTTAGGGATATGATTAGGACATCCGCGATCGCTTTGATACAAAACCCGCCCAATCGGTAACCTTGCGGATTAACGATCACCTATCGCTTGTCAACTGGTGATGAGGGGATAACGGCAGGGCGGGTTTTGATCCGAAATTTCGGGTAAAATGGGTAAGGTTATCTCTAAACCCGCCCCTACGAATGGGTGGGAATGTTGGGGAATTGGATAGCTGCCAAAAAAAATGCAACTATGCGATCGCTTATTCATTTTCGTGATTCCACTATAGCTTTAAACTTAGGATTATCCCGAAGAGCATCAAAATCTGAATCCTTCTTGGCATTTTCTTTATTTGCAGGATCTAATTGGATTGACTGTTCCAAAAAATCTAGAGCGCGATCGCTTTTTCCTAAAATTGCTGAGAAGCAGGCTTTATAGTAAAGAAACTCAGCCTTATCTCCGTTGATATCTAATGCTTGTTGAAGATTCTCAAACGCTTTTTGTTGTTGACCCATTTTCAACAGAGAATAACCTCTGCAAATCCAACCAATGTGATAGTTTGGTTGAAGTTCTAAAGCACGATCAAAACTGGTAAGCGCCTCTTCGTATTGCTTTAATTTATAGAGTAATCTACCCCGAACAGTCCAACCAATATGATAGTTTGGTTGAAGTTCTAGAGCACGATCAAAACTGTTAAATGCCTCTTCGTATTGCTTCAATATACAGAATACACCGCCCCGTTTAATCAAAGCATGCTGATAGTCTGGTTGAAGTTCTAGAGTACGCTCATAGCTGGTAAGTGCTTCTTCATATCGCTCTAAGTTACGGAGTGCATCACCACGATTACTCCAAGCATAATAAAAGTCGGGTTTGATTTCTAGGGCACGCTCATAGCTGGCAAGTGCCTCTTCATTGCGCTCTAACTTATAGAGTAATCTACCCCGATTACTCCAAGCATAATAAAAGTCAGGTTTGATTTCTAGGGCACGCTCATAGCTGGCAAGTGCCTCTTCATTGCGCTCTAACTTATGGAGTACATCACCCCGATTTACCCAAGCACAGTCATAGTCAGGTTGAATCTGTAAAGCGTGCTTATAGCTGGCAAGTGCTTCTTCATATCGCTCTAAGTTTTCCAGTGCAATACCTCGAAGAGTCCAGCCATAAACATCTTCAGGTTGGATGTCCAGTGCGCGATCATAACTTTCAATTGCTTCTTCATATCGCCGTAAATTGTGGAGTGCAAGACCTCGAATGTTCCAGCTATCAACATAGTCAGGTTTAATTTTCAAGAAGCGATCGCAACTTTCAATCATCTCTTCATATCGTTCTAGATTATAAAGTAAACTACTTTTACTGTTCCAAGCCTTATAGTTGTTATAATCGACGATTAGAGCACGATCATAGCAATCCAAAGCCTGACTCGAATCTCCATCGCTTTCAAAAAGTCGTCCCTGCTCTCGCAATAAGTTTGATTTCTGTTCCCAATCTGACGAGTCAAGCTGAAGAATTTTGTCTTTAATTTCTAAAATCTTCTCCATCCGTTCATCTGAAGTGAGAGTGCGGTACTCTTCATAGTCCTTACCTACCAATTCTTCGCAGGCACTCTTGAGCTTATCCGAGTTCTCTACAAACTTAAAAAAACCTGAGCGCCAATCAAAAAAGTCCGGCGCTCGTTGGATAAAATAATCAATGACAAAACTGGGAACAAAAAAAATTAACACAATAGGCAAATTTGCCTTAATTGTTTCCCGCTGCCGATTCAAATGGCTCAACAGGGGTGGCACTCCCTTCCAGCTGTAGTTATAAATCTCCTGGGAACTCCAACCTGCCAGCCTCTTGGTATCCTCATAACTATACAGCGCTTGCTCTACCCCTGTGATACAAGCCACATCCAACCCTTCCCCTTGATAACGTTCCAACAATTCCCAATAGAGGGTCTCACTCTGCCGATTTAACTTAATTTCTACCAACCGCTTCCGGGGAAAACGCTCCCGAATCGTTTTTATTAACCATTCTCCTTTAGCTGGATTACACTGAACAAAAAATAAGCCAAATCCCTTCTTACGTCGCAGCGCCCTTAGCAAATCCTCTATTTCTTCCGCTGTCTCAGGATCTTGGTAATCTAGCCATTTAAACTCCCTTTCCCCAAATTCCTCTCCCATTACAACTCCTTCCACAGCAAAGGATGGGCATCATACCAAGTGTGCTTATCTCCATTGTCATCAAAATAGCGATATTCCAACACGCAGCGACTAAATAGCAAACTACGCTCCATTTGCTCATTCTCAATTTTCTTGGATTGATGTACTTTCCCCAGAACCTCCCACTGATTCTCTTCCACTGCTCGCCGATAGACATCCCGCAGAGCATCTGCCGCCCGTTGTACTGCCCTTGCCCGAATCGGCAGTGCATCTGTTTTGGTAATCGCTTCTTGCATCAACTGCACCAAATCCCGCACATAACCCCCACTCATCAGGCACAAATTCCGCAGTACTTCCTTTGACTCAAAGACAGCAGGTACTAGGGCATCCTGCAACTGGCTTGGGATCCGCCTTTGAATCACTGTTTGCAGAATCTCCAAGCCTTTGTCGTAAGCTTCACCATTTTCCCAACGCACCATAATCGAGGGCAATACCAAGGGAATACCATAGTTATCCTTGAGTTCCGTTGCCCAGCGAGAATAGATCATGGAAATGGGCACTGTATAGATAATATGGCAGTTGAGAGCTTTCAGTTGCTCGTGGCGATCGAGGAAAATCTCTTCATGGTTGCTGCGTCCGTTTTCCTTGAAAATAGGTACAATGCGGTCTAAATTATCCGCAATTACCAACAATTTGGTTTTTTCTGGCAAATTACTCCTGCCATCTTTGACAAAAGCATTGAGAGCTTGAATTAAGGTTTCCGTGTGGGGTTCGATCCGCTCCCGAATCTTTTGGCGTTGTCCCGGTTCTGTCCTAACTGCTGTGGTCAGTTTAGCAAATTCCTTTAACCCCAACTCCAAATTAACCTTATCGATATTGATCTCCGTCAACATCACATCCTTCAAATCCCGCAACCGCCCCTTGAGCCAATCGAGGATAGGATCAGGGTTAGCCTCCTTCAGCTGCCGCAACAGATGGCGGGTACAAGCCAGTAAAATATCCGTATATTGGGCATCCTGAACACTGAGGTCTTCTTCATCTGCAGCAAAATACACTACCAGATGACCCCGCTCTTCCAGATCCTGCTTTAACCTGAGCAACTCTGTAGTTTTACCAGAACCCCGATAACCAGAATACAACTGATAGGTGAAACTGCGCGATCGCCTGACTGTACGCCCCAAATCCTCCACCACATCCTCATCTCCCCTTACTGCCCGACAATCCACATACGCCGGGTCTCCCGGTTGTAAGGGTGTGGGAGTAAAGGCATTGTACATCTCATCGAGGAGATCTTCCATTTCCTGGGGATTAGGCATGGTTGGGAATTTAGAATTTAGAATTTAGAATTTAGAATTGGGAATTGGGGAATTGGTGTAGGGTCAGACCCCTCCCCAAACCCCTCTCCTCTTAGGGGAGGGGCTTTCCGGCTCCCCCTTCCCTTCAAGGGAAGGGGGTTGGGGGGTTAGGTCAAAAATTGATGGACAAAGCGATTGCCTACGGCATCAGCGAAGCTGATCGCAATTTCCTATAAATACTATCTAATTATCCTATATTTGACCTTAGCGATCACAAGCCATAGTGGCATGTATTTCTTCTTCCCACACTTCCCACCCTCCCCACACTTCCCACACTTCCCACCCTCTCCATACCTCCCACACTCCCCACACTTCCCACCCTCTCCATACCTCCCACACCCCACAACAGGTAGAAGATTTTAATTGCACTGTTCTTTACATTTTGT
>JAAHHL010000483.1 GCA_010672185.1 Caldora sp. SIO3E6
TTTCTGCTAGTCGCTGACCATCCGCACTGAAACTAAGGCTATCAATGCGTGCACCATGACCCTTTAAGGTTTTTATTAGCTTACCATTACGATGCCAAAGTTTCACAGTACTGTCATCTCCGACAGTAGCAATCAGCTGGCTGTCTGGTGCAAACTGAACATCTCTCACCGGCTCCTGATGTCCTTGTAAAATTACACGAGACTGGTTGTCCAAACTCCAGATTTTAATAGTTTTGTCATAGCTAGCTGAGGCAAGAACAGGAATTGAGGAAACTGGGTATGGAGAAGAGATATTCGCTGTGAGTGAGCTTTCATCGTTGTCTAAGTACCAATTCTGAATAGCAGAGGCGCTAAAACTCACAGAAGTAACACTGTCGCTATGTCCTTTAAGAGTTTTTAATAACTTCCCCTCAACAGTCCAAAGCTTTACCGTATTATCATCACTTCCGGAGGCAATTAGCTGACCATCAGTACTAAAAGCTACTTCTAATATTTTTTGCTCATCCTTAGGAAAAGTTTTGAGCAGTTTGCCTTGATAATTCCATAGCCTGACTGTCTGATCATCACTGGCGGAGGCAATCAACTTCCCATTAGGACTAAATACCACACAATTAACCTTGCCTCCATGACCCTCAAGAGTTTGCAACAACTTACCTTCCAAAGACCACAACTTGATAGTTTTATCCTCACTAGCAGAAGCAACTATATTACCATCAGGACTGAAGCTTACATGCTGTACCTCGCCTTGCTGCTTCTCGAGAGTCTTGACTAATTTGCCATTTACTGACCATAGTTTAATTGTACCCTTACCTCCCCCAGAAGCAATCAATTGCCCATTAGAACTAAGGCTCACGCTAGATAACTGAGAAATATTACTCTGAAAAGTTCTTATTAGGTTACCATCACTACGCCAAAGCTTGACTGTACCATCCCAGCTCCCAGAGACGATTAGCTGACTATCTGCACTAAAAGATACATTGGTAACACTATCTTGGTGACCTTTGAGGGTAGTAACTAAACTTCCATTAGGATGCCACAATTGCACAGTTCGATCTCGGCTAGCAGAAGCAATCAACTTGCCATCTGGTGAAAAACTAACATCCCAAATAATATCAGTATGTCCTTCCAACTGATTGCGCTGGTAAACACCGTAAATAGCTTGATTTAGGGCAATTGCTACCTGGAGTTGAGTATCTGATTTCACTCCTAAAGATGGAGGAGAGCTTTTTTCTAAAGCCTTGAGATGCCTTGCTGCTCTTAATCCTTCTAAGAGAGCCTCAAACTTTTTATTGGAAGCAAAGAGTGCTTCTGAGGAGGCACTGAGTGTAGTCAGGTTAGCATTTTCAGAAAGTGCTTCTGCTCGTCTTTTTTGTCCCTCTGCTCGCCATCCTAAGACACCAGAGGTAACTGCCAAAACTGCCATCGTCGTTCCAACAGCGATCGCTCGCAGTCGCTGTTGACGTAACCGCCTTAGTTCAATTTCACTTTTTTCCAGCTGTGTAATGATATTGAGTCGGGCACGCTGATTATATTTTTGACGAATTGGTTTAACTAAGTAATCATGTACCAGTTGATATTGAGCTTGAGTTTCCCCTGGCACTTTGAATACCAAACCCGAACCTACCAAAATATTCAGAATCAATTCTATATTTCCGATATCCAACTCGGCTTGAGTTTTCCAAGGACAAGTGCCTTGCTCATTAGTTAAGGAAAATAGTAGTTGCCAGACAGTATCTTCATTTTCTTGTCCACAGTCTGTGATTATATCTAAGAGGGAGCGCTCTACTAAAGAAGCCTTGGGGTCAGCTCCCAGGGAACGATATTGTGCAAGGGTGGTAATTTTTTCCGCTTGTAGCTGGGAACCCACTACTTGTAGTTCAATCAGACGTACAGTTCCAGATTTTGAAGCTAAATCTTGCACAACTGCCTCAATGAGAGATTCTTCCAACTGGAACTGAGATACAGTGGATAAAGTGGCAATAAGATTTTTGGCGTCTTCGGGAGAAAGATCTCTCAAAGAATAACGTAACTGTCGATCCAGAATATTGTAGTTTATCGCATTCGGGTGGCTATAATATTCGCACTCTAATAAATAATGAAGATAGTCTTCTCGTAAAGATAAGATGACTTTCACATAGGGAAGATTGAGACACTGAGTCAAAAAATCATAAAACTGACGCCGCTCAGCTGGGTTAGTACAAAGGAAAAAAAATTCTTCAAACTGATCAAAAATGAGAACAGTCAATAAATTTCGCTCACAAGAAAGCTGCAACTGTTCTAGAATTGCTTGTAAATTAGGGGGGTGGATAGTTTGTAAAAATGGGATATCTTGCTTTCCAGTCGATACCTTGTCCTCTGTTGTTTGTTCAGAGAACAGTTGTGCACTCACGTAGGAGTATCCTCTATGGATATCTCCATAAGGTGAATTCCAGGAATTATTTTGCTGTGTCCTATGTGCTTGCTCAGTAGAGACTATTGGGTTGCCGAAAGGATAAGGTAAATGGGAAATTTTAGGTTGTTGGTTGGCAAATTTTTGTCTACTAATTTGCCAGCTTGCCAATCTTTGTGCTAATAGTTTTCCTAACTCCCCTACCCAATCTTTGTATACTTTTTGTACAATAGGCATGGTTGCTCTAGTTCCCAGAATTCGTGATTCTAAAGCTGGTACTAAACCAGCATTAATCAGGGAACTTTTACCAACGCCGGAAGCACCATGAATCACCGTCAGTTTGTGATCATTGCGACTTAGACGCTCAATCAGGCGATTGACATCTTGTTGACGCCCAGTTGCCGCAATTTCTAGAGGCAATGGTCTTTCTTGGAAGGTTGGATATCTAATTCCGTATTGCCCTGCTCTTTTCAATGGCTGTAGGGGTAGAGCACCAAGAAAGGGACAAAACCCACACTGTTGCTCCATCAAACAGCGTTCTTGTTTGATTACAAAAGCTTCTAGGTATCGCTTTTGCTCGAAATAAAGCGATCGCAATTCCTCGAAAATACTAATGTAAAGCCTGGGTTGTTGCTCTATAGAGTTGGGTTCTAATATTTTGACTTCTATGGCTTTTTCTAGAGTATTGACAGCGGCTGTTGGGCAATTCATCTGCCGCTGAGCTTTAGCCAACAACAACAAATAAGATCCTTGTTGTTGAAACGGAAGGGAAGGGGATTGTTCAATAATTTGTAGGGCAGTTTGAGCTAAGATTTCCGCATCTAACCAATTTGCTTGTCCATAAGCAACAGCTGCCAAAAAACCATAAGCTTGAGCTAATCGCTCAGGATAAATTTGGGTTTGAGGAGCATCCAGATACTTGAGAGCCAGAGCCTGTAATTCTGTCCAATTTTGCAAGTCTTGCAGTATCTGCCCCAGCTGAACCGTCAACTGAGCAACCCATTCTGAATGTCCTGCTGCTGCAAACACCTCAATTGCTTCAGCGAATAACTCCTTTGCTTGTTGCCAATTACTATTACTCTGGAGTGGCTGCAGCTGAGCTTGGCGGCAATAGCACCAACCCAGATGTAAAAACAGTACTCCAACTCTTTCTAGGGATTGGGGATTGGAGATTGGGAGTTTTCCCCTGACTTGATTTTGCCAAAAGCTTAAGCTTTGCTGATATTGCTGTAAGGCGATATCAATTTGGTCATAGCTAAAAGCATCTCGTCCTAGAATCAACTGCCAAGTAGCAAATAGGTCTGGTTCTATATCGACGGTAGCGTAACTCAAATCCTGCAAGGCGGACTCAAGTTCCTGGCGTTGTCTACAGCCAGGTGCTAAATTAAGCGTGCCGTTAGGGATAAACTCTCCCACATCCTTAGCCAAAATTGTGGTAAAGAGTTCATCTACTGTTTGATGCCACAACCTTAACAACTCTTTGGTGGTTAGTTTAAATTGAATCGAGGTGGCAGCCCAACTTTTGAAATCCGGGGCAAATCGCGTTAGTTTATGCAGTACTTCATCCGTTATCCACAAAACTAGAGGAAAGTTTAAAGTTTTACGAAACTCTTCCCTCATTTGGTTAGTTGAGACTAGCATCTGCTCAATTGCTGCTACCGAATCTAAACCGAATACGCTCAGAGCGCAAGTTTGGTTACCTTCGATAACAGTGAGGATGTTGCTATATAGGGTTTGGCTAGAGTCTTGCAATACTAGCTCCCTCACCGGAATATCTTTGATTGCTTGTAGTTGCTGCCACATTTGCTGTGAACAAACTTCATAATTACAGCGAGCCAAAATTAAAGCAAACTGTCCTTGTGATAGAGTAATTGCCCGAAATAGCCGAGAGAGCGATCGCCCATTGAACATAGCTATTTCCTGTGAGCTAGTTTGCTCACCAATCCCATCAATTTTTTGTCCGTTCATTATGTAGATGCACCTAAAACAAAGCTATTTAAAAGCCTTAAAAAAAGCCTAACATCCGGCTGTGTTCAAAAATTACTAAAAAATGATAAAGAAAACTAAATTTATCAATTTTTTTGATGCTCAAAGTCATTGTTTATAGTGTTCATAGAGATTTTTTTGACGTAATTTAATTTATATTAAAAGTGATTTGATTAACTAACTCAATTCAATAAATGCTGAGAACAAAAGTAATGAAATGTAATAAAAACAATGTTAGTCATTAGTCATTGGTACAAAAAAATAATAACCAATAACCAATGACTAAAATGTTTATTTATTCTCTACTTTCCAAGATTGAAATCTTGCGGTTTCTTTCAGTGCTGGATTACTTCCAAACCATCGACCTAACTCATCCCTGTATTCAAAGACAAACATACTGCGCAACAAAGCTTGAAATTCTCTTTCACCTTTAACAATTTGATGTTCCTCTACTTGAAATAGCAACTCCCATTCATGCTTCTCTACTGCCAGAGCCAGGTCATCACGGTAGCCTTTAATCACATTCTCTAAACAACTACGGGACAGAGGAGGATCCTCCTGTTGTAGACAACCATAAAGTAACCCTAACAAGTTGCGGACATGACCGCCACTAATGCGACAAAGCCGGTCTAGGGTTGAAGGTTGATCAAAAACCTCTGGGAGCAAATTTAACCTTTCCTGGGCATCAACATTGGGAAAGGCTCGCGCCAATACTAGCTGCTGTAGTAGTGCCATTCCTTGCGGGAAGTCACCATCGTCTCTTCGTTTCACTGGTACCATCGGCAACACTTTGGGGGCAACACCCCCTCCCAACCGATTCTTTAAAGTTCCATACTCGTTGGAGAACATTAAGTCTAAGGGCAGTGTATAAACCACATGACACCTCAAGCCTCTTAACTGAGAGCCACGGTCAATAAACAGGTACTCAGACTGAGAGCGACCCGTGGACATTGGTCTGGGATCGACTCGGTCTAAATTATCAATAATCACCACTAAACCTTTTTTGCCGCGCCTCTTAAGTTCCTTAATCCCTCGTTCCAGGATTTCTTCATTGATGGCTTGCAAAATGCTTTTGGTGCGAGGTTCTAAGTGTTGTCTAAGCTGGTCACGTAGCTGAGGGCTATCTTTAGTCTTAGCCGTAATTTTGCCAATACCGATGGAGAGGTCTGCTTCCGCTGACAACTCCACGGGAGTTTGCATGAAGTCTTTGATATCATTAAATACTTGAGTAAAGTACTTGGGTCGAAGGTGAATACCAATTCCTTCTAGACTTTCACTGACTGATCTAGCGATACTAAGCAGGATATCACTAATATCGACGTCATGCATATCTAAATCACGACTTGATTCAAAATAAACCACATGAAATTGTTGCTCTTCCAACAGAGCTTTCAAGCGCAACAATTCTGTAGACTTTCCACAGCCGATATGTCCTGTAAATATTGTTCCATCCAGTATCAGAATTCTAAACAGCTGTAAAAATCCATCTAAGTAAATTATCAGTAACAACTGCGATGTATGAATGTGTAATATATTTATATTTTATTTATAAAATTATATATTTAGTTTTATCAATATTTAAC